>WVZU01000378.1:1825-2486 GCA_011772275.1 Planctomycetales bacterium
CGGTAACCGTAACGCCTGTGGCCGTGGAAGGTCCGTTGTTCGTGACGTGCAGCGTGTACGTCAGTTGTTGTCCCGCAATGACCGGGTCCGGCTGGTCCGACTTGTCGATGGCCAAATCGACCAGGGCATGCACTTCGGTGCTGGCCGCATCCTGATTGTTGGTCAGATTCCGTTCGCGCCAGGGGTCGTTCGGCAGCGCCGGATGGGTATTCCGGCGTCCGGCAACGTGGGCCATATTGTCGAGTCGTCCAGAAAAGCCGGGGTCGATGTGGGCCACGATCGTCAAGGTGGTGGTGGCGCCTGAGGGGAGTGTTCCCAGGGCGGCCGTGATGGCGTGACCCTCGTGGCTGGCCGATCCCTGGCTGCTGCTGACTTGCGGCTGGGACAATCCCTGGGGCAAGGTGTCGACGACGACGACGTCTGCCGCATCGGCCGGGCCGTGGTTGGTGACGACTAGCGTGTAGGTCAGCGACTCGCCGGCGGTCGCAGGCTCGGGACTGGCGGTCTTGGTAATGGAGAGATCAAACAGGGTGAAGCCGATGTCGACGGTAAGGTTGCTGTGGGGGCTTCCATCCCCGTCGTTGACCGGTTCCGTCAGGCTGGCCAGGGAGACGGCCGCAGTGGCGGTTGTGCCATCGCTGGTTAGCAGGCCGTTGTTATC
>WVZU01000363.1:0-6929 GCA_011772275.1 Planctomycetales bacterium
AGGCCGGACCATGCGGGCTCGCAGAGCCCGCCTACAGGCCGGACCATGCGGGCTCGCAGAGCCCGCCTACAGGCCGGACCATGCGGGCTCGCAGAGCCCGCCTACAGGCCGGACCATGCGGGCTCACAGAGCCCGCCTACAGGTTTCGTGAGGCCGGAGAATTTGGCAAGCGCTATCCCTGCTGCAGCAGGCTGTTCCGAATGCCGCCAGGCTCGAGCAGCCGGGGTGCTTGGTGGGTGCTCCTGCACCGGAATACCAGCCGGCGACCGTGGGGTTTCTCAACAAGTTCAGCCGCTTGAAGAGTAAACCTTGGCCTGAGAAAGCCGCCGATTTCTGGCAGACGGAAGAGGGTATTCGTCGACCATCTTCCGAGCGGCGGTTCTGGGTGCCGGAGGGCTGAGCGACGAGATGTACGGCCGATTGCTTAGGCCGCCATCGCCCGCGCCGCCCTGCTGGGAGTGAAAGTTTGCGCGCCGTTCTCGTAGACGAGCGGATCCAGCGGGTGGGGACGCCCGAAGCGGTAGCCCAACAGGTCCAGGTCGCGGGCAAACAGGCGTTCCACGATTTCCTGCATCCAGTCGTCGAACAATTCAGTGTACGGACGGCGAACTCGGTGCGAATCCGCGCCGATCCGTTGATTGTCCCGAATTCGAATCCCCAGCCGGTCCGACAAGAGTGCGAGGTGCTGGTGGCGATTTTCATTGCGCCCGATAAAATCGACGATCACGCGACCGTTCTGTGTATAGTCGCCAAAGTGAACCGGCAAGCGAATGTGCCCCAGCCCCAGCAACCGGCCTTGCCAGACCTTCATGCGAAACCAATGCGGAAAACCAAGCGGCTGGCCCGCGATCGTTTCCCACAGGCGCTTGTAGGCTTTGCGGTTTTTCCGCCCGGCGTATTCCCAGTAGCGGGAGACGATCTTTTCCCAAGGATTGCGCTCGAACGTGAATTTGTAGTAGTCGTTCCAGATGTTCTCGCCGACTTTCTTCCGGATTTGACGAGCGCTGAAATGACGCTGGTACCCGTGGTGGTTCTGTCCCGCATGATGACCTCGGACGGGAGTAATCACATCGTCAGGGCCGCAGTGATCGGCCAACGCCGTGGTCAGGCTTCGCCCGCCCGTGCGACCGAGGTGGACGAAAATGAATCGATGACGATGGGAAATGATCATGGGCGGACCTTCATCTAAGCAGCGCGTTTCTTCGGCAGGTACAGAATTCCCTTGGTGGAACGCACGACGCTTCGGAGCTGATTGTGGAGCCAGTTCTGCTTGGCCAACTTGCCGTACCAATTCCAGGTCGCTTCCTCGACGCTCAGGCATTCGTCCGGATCGACGGTGTAGCCAAACGTGGCCAGCGTTTCGGCGTGAGCGGCGGCGATCTTGTGAGCCAACGGTGCGGGGATCAGCTTTTTCCAATGCCCCGGCTGGCCTTGCCAAAAGTGATTGTTGTTCTTCCGCGACCGCAGGTCCTCGATGCGATGTTCTTCAATCACGTCGGAAATGGAACGACAGGGCGCGACCCCCAGCCAGCGACACAGTTGCGTGAGCTCGGCTTTCGTGTCGGCGACGAGTTGGTCATATTTCACGCAGCGGCACTGCGGCAGCAGCGACCACTCGCGCGACACCGCCAGCAAGGCGACGGAACGCGGCCCGGTCGCGTATTCTTCGAATTCCGGTGAACAGGGCTTGGCGCCGATCAGGGCCAGCTCGTTTCCCGCTTCACCATCGATCCAACGAGTCGTGCGATGCACGTTCTGCTGGGCGTATTGCAAAATCGACAACAGCACGTCGAGGGGATGCCGAGCCAGGACGACCGGCCGAAAGCCGTACTGTTGCAGCAGGTCTTGATAGCTGTGAGTCGCCCGACAATGCATTTGTAGCACCAGATTGGCTGGCAACCGTTTCCAGTCGATCTCGTCGATGCCATTCACGGCAAATTGATCCCCGTCGATCAACTGACTGAGCATCCAGCGCAGCCACGTGTTGCCGGAACGCGGCGTTCCCACGATGGCAATGCGGACCTTTCCGTTCGCTAGCGTTAAAGTCTGTGCGCGCCAAAACATAATTCGACTCCACAAGTCCTCAAGCGAGTCTTCAAAGGTGACGTGGGAATTAACATCGGCCGGAACGATCGATAAATCCGCTATTTCCGTTAATTCCGAAAGATTCGCCGCAGAATCCGTTAAATGCTCAAGCGGCAGGGACGAACTAACCGATATTATTGGAACATTTTCACATCGGATATTTCTTGCTCGGAAGCTGACGGAGGTACGCCTTGGTGCGTATCGAGAAGCCGGCCGCCACGGCGCTCCACGCCATCTTGCGGTGGTGGTTCGGCGCGAATCCCTGCGACATTCGTCTTCCGCTCTGCCAGCGCCGCTATGACGACAAACAGCATCGCGTTTTCGTCGATGCCGAGATTCTGCGTCGCGTACATCCAAANNCGTACATCCAAAGCTGCGCGGCAGATCCGGCCATCAGGTGCGGACGTATCACGGCGACTTGACCGGCGAAGTGTTCCGGCTGCGACACCGAAAACAGACCGTGCGGCGACTGCCGGAACCGCTGGGGGGCAACGTCGTCCGCAGGCTGATTGACAAGCCGCTGCTCCACGTCGGGGTGGTCTAAAATATGACGCTCGAACTTTCGGACCGCTTTCCCAAATACACCGACTTCGCTCCGGCGGCGCCGGTGTGGTGTGTGACGCCACGCACGGGACGCACGATCAACCGGTTCTTCGACAGGTCGCCGTTCAGCCCGTCGGGCCGCTACTTGGCAGTTACGCGCTTGCCTTGCGAAGACCGTTGTCCAATCCCCGGCGAGCCGGCCGAAGTCGTGCTGATCGATTTGCAGTCCGGCGAGGAACGAATCGTTGCCGAGACGCGCGGCTGGGACACGCAACTGGGAGCGCAGGTGCAATGGGGCGCGAACGACGCGCAACTCTTCTTCAACGACGTCGACACAGCCGACTGGCGCCCGTTTGGCGTGGTCCTGGACCCGTTGACCGGAGTGCGGCGACGTCTTGACGGGACGGTGTACGACGTCTCGCCCGACGGTCGCTGGGCGGTCAGCCCGTGTCTTCGCCGCACGGCCGCGACGCAGAGCGGCTACGGAGTGCTTGTCCCGAATGACCGCATTCCCATCAATCGCGGTGCGGCGGACGACGACGGCATCTACCTCACGAACATCAAGACAGGCCGCTGCAATCTAATCGTTTCGTGGCAACAGATCGTCGCCTCGATTCAACCGCCGCTCGACTCGCGACGCTACGTCCACGGCGACTTTTACGGATTCCACGTCAAATGGAATCCGCAAGGCGACCGGCTGATGCTGGTGCTGCGCTGGGTGCGCGGGCTGCGGCAACCGGGTCGTTTTCAAAAAATGAAGAAGCACCTCGTCACGCTCCGAGCCGACGGCAGCGACATCCGCCAGGCGATCACTGCCGAGCAGTGGGGCCGGGGCGGCAATCATCCCAACTGGTGCCCGGACGGCGAGCACATCCTGATGAACCTGAACGTCCCCCTTCCGGGACGCCGGTGTCCACGGCTTCGCCGCCACGTCGGCGAGGCGATGTCGCGAATCGGCTTGCCCCCGATTGCACCCGGCTATCAGTACCGATTTGTGAAGGTCCGTTTCGACGGAACGGATCTGCAAGTGGCGTCGCCGTTGGCACAAGCGTCCGGCCACCCGACGCTGCACGCCAATCAACGCCACATCCTGACCGACGCCTATCCGCAGGAACCGGTGTCGTTCGGCGACGGCACGGTCCCGATTCGCCTGATCGACACCAAAACCGACCGCGAGACGACGTTGGTCCGCATCCACGCCCAGCCTGCCTTTCGCGGCCGGCGAAACGAGCTGCGCGTCGACCCTCACCCCGCCTGGGACTCGACGTTTCGATATATCGCCTTCAACGCTTGCCCCGACAGCACGCGGCGTGTGTACGTCGCCGATTTGCAGGATGCGGTGCGCGGAGTGGCGGTAAGCCGAGCGGCCGCGTGACCAACTCGCCTAAAGCTCACAACCGGAATAACCGATAAATTCCCCGGATTCGTGCGGCTTCGTCCGCGAACCGGATCACCACCATGCGCTCAAAACTCACCGTATTGATTCCGTGCAAGGACGAACGAGCACATCTGCGCGACTGCGTGGAGAGTGTCCGGCCCATCGCCGATGAAATCCTGGTCGCCGATTCCGGTTCGACGGACGGCTCGTTGGACATCGCTTGCGAACTCGGCTGCCGGATCATCGAGCGTGAATACATCAATTCCGCCAACTTTAAGAACTGGGCGATCCCGCAGGCGACTTACGAGTGGGTGCTGGTCGTGGACTCCGACGAGCGAGTCTCTCCCGATCTCGCCGAAGAAATCCATCACGTCCTCGCCGAACCAGCTTGCGACGGCTACAGCGTACGGCGCGACTTTACGTTTTTGGGCAACGTGCTGCGGGACTGCGGCATGACCTCGAATCGGCTCCTGCGGCTGTTTCGCCGCGACGTGGGTCGGTATCAAGAGCGGCGAGTTCACGCGGATGTGCAAATCCCGTCCGGCAAAGTCGGCCGGCTGCAAGCGCCGTTGATGCACCACATGGTAATCGACCTCGATCATTTCCTGGCCCGCAAGCTGCGATACTCGTCCTGGTCGGCGCTCGACCGGTGGGACAAGGGACAGCGGGCGACGTTCTTCAAGATGCTGTTCCACACGCCGATTCGGTTTCTGCAACTGTACTTCCTGCGGCGCGGCTTCCTCGACGGGCGGGCGGGGTTCGTGTTCTGCGGGATCATGGCCTTCTACACGTTTCTCAAGGACGCCAAGCTCTGGGTCCTGGAGACCACAGACTCTTCGCGCGACAAGATGGAAGAAGCCGCTCGCCGGCACACGCTCACGTACCAGGTCGCCGAGCGGCCGAAACCGCCCGGCCTGCGCGTGATCGTTCCTGATAACGTTGTCCATAAACGCGCCGCGTAGCTACGCTTTCGTAAAACCTGGATGGATCCCATGGCCCGAAACCATCCATTCACTCGCTTTTGGCACCGTCCAGCCGTCCGCGAAGCTCGGCGCCTGGTTTCGCCGCGGCTTTGGTATCGTCGAGCCACCGCAAAGCGTCGTCGCTTGCCCGATTTTCTCGTCGCCGGAGCACAGAAAGCGGGTACAACGTCGCTGTGGGAATACCTGAGCGAGCATCCGCATGTCCGGTCGCCGATGAAAAAAGAAATGATGTTCTTCGACAAGAACTTTTCGCGAGGCCTGAACTGGTACCGGATGCACTTTCCGTTCCCGCAGCCCGGCACCGACGGGGCGACGGCGTGCGGCGAGTCGACGGCATACTACATGTTTCACCCGCTGGCCCCGCAACGCATCGCGGAAGCATTGCCGGGCGTCCGCATCGTTCTGCTGCTCCGCAATCCGGCGGACCGAGCATTCTCGCACTACCAGCTCAACCTGCGGCGCGGCAACGAACACCTGTCGTTCGAGGACGCTCTGAAAGCCGAGCCGGGGCGGCTGGCGGGCGAACGCGAACGGCTGATCGCCGATCCAAGCTACTACAGTTTCGAGCACGAGCGTCATTCGTATCTGGCTCGCGGCCGGTATGCCGAGCAGCTTCGCGTCTGGCAGTCATTGATTTCGCGCGAACGGCTGCTGATCCTCGACAGCAGCAATTTTTTCAAAAACACGGCCGAGGTCTTCGACCGAGTCGCCGACTTTCTGGGCCTGCCTCGCTGGCGGCCTCGCGAATTCGGCAACCGCTTCCCTGGCGAGTACCAGGCTAAAATGAACGAGGCGACTCGCCAGTGGTTGATCGACTACTTTCGCCCCCACAATGCAAAACTGTACGAGTTGCTCGGGCGCGATTTTTCTTGGGAGCAACGGACACGGCAACGCGCCGCTTGAATCGAAGTCGTCCTCATGAAGCAAAACTCGGCCTTCACCCGCTGGTGGCACGGCTCCCAAGTTCGCACGTCGCGGCAAACATTGTCGCCGCGACTCTGGCTGCGATATCTCACCGCCGACCAACGCCGCCTGCCGGACTTCCTGATCGCCGGCGCGATGAAAGCGGGCACGACGTCGCTGTTCGGCTATCTCGCCGGGCATCCCGACTGCCGACCGTCGCTGACCAAGGAAGTGCATTACTTTGACAAGAATTTCGAGCGTGGCGAAAAATGGTATCGCCTGCACTTTCCGCGCGGACGGACTTGCACCAGGTCGCAGCCCAGCCTGCCGCTCTGCTTTGAATCCAGTCCGTACTACATGTTCGATCCGCGCGTCCCCGAGCGGTTGCGCGAACAGCTTCCGGCCGCAAAGGTCATCTTTCTGCTGCGAAACCCAATCGATCGAGCGTTTTCACATTACCAGCACAGCGTCTTGCGCGGTCGCGAGCCGCTTACGTTTGAGCAGGCGATCGAAGCCGAGCCGGATCGTCTGGCGTGCGAGGCCGAGCGGATGCTGGGCGACGGTGCGTACCTCAGCCCCGCTCATCAGCACTTCTCGTATCTGGCTCGCGGCATCTATGCCGACCAGTTGGCTCGCTGGCGAGACCATTTTCCCGATCAGCAACTGCTGGTGCTCGAATCGGAACAACTCTTCCGTTCGCCCCACGAAGCGTTCGCGAAAACGCTGGCGTTCCTGGGCCTGAAGCCGTGGGAGCCGGCCAAGTTTCAGAATCTGTACGCCGGTCGTTATCGCGACTCGATCCAGCCGAAAACAGGGCGTCGACTGGAAGAGTATTTTGCGCCGCACAACACGCGGCTCTTCGCCATGCTGGGCCAACGGTTCGACTGGCAAGCGAACGACTGACCCGACCGCTTACGAATCGTTCGACTTCTCGGCCTCCGCCTGCTTTGGCTCCGGTCTTGATTCGGCCGGCTTGTCTTGCTTGCAACAGGCGACGATTTCCCTGGCGGCCTGCCACACGTGTTGCCAGTACAGCT
>WVZU01000363.1:6960-14035 GCA_011772275.1 Planctomycetales bacterium
GAGATAGGAAAACGTCTTGTCTCCGATGACGCGGCCGTCTTCCGTCCGCTTCCCTTTGCCCTGGGTTTCGCCGATTTTCGTCGGCTGGTTGTCCGACGCGGATTTCAGTGGTTCATCAGCATAAAAGAGGCATGAAAACAGCTTGGATTAACGCCCACCAGCCGATCGGGAAGCCAACTGCATGGCCCCTGTCCCATTCATGGTTCGACTTCAAACCAAAGGCGATCGTTTTCAGTCAACCTGAAAAAAGGACGCTCCTCCAGCCACAAGTGCGAAAGCCAGGGCAACCAGCGCGAGCTGCCGGCCGCCGTCCACAAGCTCTCCTTCGACAACGCCAAGGTCGACTAGGGCCGCGCCCATGGACGTGAAATACCACAAATCACACGTTGGTGAAACGAATGGGACAGAACAGAAGAGCCACCCGCACTTCGCCTGCCGGTCTACATAAGCCTACTGATTCCTTCGCATTTGGACTGTCCGTCAAGCTGAGACCATCTCAGTCGGATTCTCTTTCCTCTAAGGTCAGGCACTCATCCTGGTTCTGATCAAGCAGTATGAAGATCTGATCGAGCAAGTCAACGTAGTCGGCCTCCGGCGTCGCGCGTTGTCCGTGAGGCCACTCTTTTTTATCAAGCACCCCATCTCCGTTCTTATCCAGCTCGTTGAATCTCTTCTTCACACCTGCAGAATATTCTGTCCGCGTTACGATTGCGTCATGATTGGTATCCATGTTTTCAATGAAAGCTTTCCTGCGGTCCTGCAGGGATGGCGGCTGATGTTGCGGATCGCTAGATGTCGAGGCTTTCTTGCCTGGAAGCTCACCGGCGACCGCAAGTTTGCCGTCGTCGTTGTCGCGAACCATTTCCGTACGCGGCTGCACAGGCTTCGGATCCTTGAGGTGATCGGTGGCGTTCGGGTGGTGTCGGCTGCGGGTGACGCCTGGCAACCATTCGTCGCTGTCGTCTGCCACGACTGTCGCGCCCCCAGGAGGGGAAGTCGGCCTGGCTCTTGGCCTATGCCTATCCAAGACAACGACCCCCGCCACGATCAAGCCGGCGGCCGCGGCAGCGAAGGTCGCCGAAAGTACCCAGACGGACTTGTTTTTGCGACGGCGGCGTTTGTATTGTGTGGCAACGCTGGAAGCTGGTTTGCCGCCCATCGACACAAACGGTGCGACCACCTCGGCCGCGGGGAGAGGACTTTCCGACTGCGAAGACTGCTCGGTAGCGTTTCCAGGCCGAGCCGGCATGACCGCGCGAGGTTTTGGGCCTTTGCCGGCATCGCCTTTCTGCGAGCCTCTATTTTGCGAACGCGGTTGATCCAGATGCAAATGGGTCTTCAACGTGGCGTCATAAGCCGTTCTTTTCCGTTTGTCCAGCAAGCACTGTTCGGCCTTCAAAACTTCGTTCAGGATCTGTTTGGCATCTGGCGCGTGCTCGCCGGTCCGCAGCATCTTCAGATGAATCACTTGCCGGTCGACGGCAGCCTGGATGACGTCACAATCATCTTCGAACAGTAAGATGCCCAGCAGCCGGTAATGATGCGGCGGCTGCTCGTCAGGCGGAATGNNAGGGATCAAACGAAGCGGACATCGGACGAGCCCCGGAACGGCGGTGAATCACGCAGCGACATGGCCCTCATGCCTCTGCGGCTAAAACTCCCATCCGGGCCGAGGGCCTGCATTGGCTCACCGCCAGCGTGATTTTACAGGCAGATCGCGGCGAACGTCAAATAGCGGGGCCAGATGTTGCAGGCGTCCCAGCCAGTTTCATCGCTGAGCTCTGGCGTCGTTTCGCAGCCCCAATTACCGCTTCCCGCCTGGCGGATCGACACTTGGTCGTTACCCAGCACCTCTTACCAAACAAAAAACAAAGGAGGACCAACACAAATGACCACCTTCATTGCGGAAGTCGCAATGCACGTAACACCGTCAACAACACCTTCCCACCGATTACGCTTCATCACCACCGCCGTACGCCTGGCGATTAGCTGGTTGAGAGGGAGAAATGGGGAGAAATCAGATGCACTACTGAATGGAATAAATTGGCAAACTTGGGTAGGAATCTGCGGCAGAAACTGCTTTGCTCAGCCCTCCAAGTTGCCTAAAAAAGTAGCCTGGCTGATTTCGGCTGGCTGATTTCAGCCCGCTGATTTCAGTCCTAGCTGATTTTCAGCCCTGGGAAACCGCCCGGCAGCTTCACATGATCTCGTCCGGTTCGGCGAGTACTTCTGCCAGCAGGTCGGCGAGGCCCAGCCGGCTGGCATGGGCTGCCATTTCCGCTTGCTCCGCTTGGCTGGCAGTGCGATAGATGGCCCGCAAGTCTCGACGACTCTTGTGGCTTCCCTTGCTGATCCACACCAGCTTGGAAGCCGCCGCATCCACTCGGCATACCACCGGAAACATCGTCCCGGCAAAGAGTTCCATGTTCTCCGAGCGGCTCAACTCGCCTTCAATCAGTTCTCTGGGGTAAAGGTCCAGCTTCAGCACTTCGCGCTGGTCCAGCAGCTGGAACATCTCCCCACGTTGGACCGCGTCGCGCAACGAAGGTTCATCAAACAGAAAATCCGACTCGGACAAGCTCTGCAGAAACGCGTCCATCACCCGAGAGGTCTGATCCGGGTCGATGACCAGATCGATGTCCTGAGTCATGCGAGGTTCACCGTATGCCGTTCCTGTCAGGCCGCCCGTCAGGTGGAAGCGGATTTGATGCCTGGTGAGAATCGCGGCTATCCTGGCGAGCGTCTTGTGGAAGGTGTCAACCGGAAACATCCGACAGCTTCCGTTGGATCAGGCGCCGCGCCGACGGTTCCCTTCCATACAGCCGGAGGGCGACGAGCCATTTGAGCCGCTCGGCGTCCATCGCGCCCTGCTCGGCGAGAATCTGACGAGCAATCTGGTCGCGCGTCCAGGCAAACAGGGCCGCCGACCGTGCCACGCGTTCGGCAGGCGTCAGCGCATCGATGCGGTCTCGATACTCGGACTCAATCATGGAACCGGGCGGCATTTTAAATTCTCGCATCCCTCGTCTGGTTCGTCTCCATCCGATCCGGAGCCCAGCCGAAGCATTCTAAAACACCAGCCAGATCGCGGCCAGAGGTTCCCCTTCGCATCTACGGTCCGCTCGGACACGTAGATGGGCTGGCCCTTGTCGATAAGAAGCTGGAAAAGGCCAGGCATCATTTGGCTCCTTCCGCGCGACACATCAAGCTGGCGGCTTTCTGGGCAGCGGGGTCGGAAGAGATGAGTTCGCCCCCTCGCAGGCGGGCAAGCCGCGACCGATCGGCCCGAGCCATGCGTTGTGAGCGGTCCGGGCGCGCCGGGATTAGCTGCCGGTAGCGGCGTGAAAACCGACAAGCTCAAAAAAAGCCTGGCACAAGCCTGGCACCTTTTTCCGACCAACCCTGTAGCCGGCCTCTTGGAGGCCGGAACCTGTAGCCGGCCTCTTGGAGGCCGGAACCTGTAGCCGGCCTCTTGGAGGCCGGAGCATGCGGGCTCACAGAGCCCGCCCACAGGTTTCAGAAAACAGTGCCGGAGGTGGGACGCGAACCCACACGTCCTCAGGGACACTGGATCTTGAAGCCACTGCCATTGTGTTCCCCCGCTTCGGCCGCGTCAAGGATTTGCCGCTGTGCGTTCCTCCTTGACCCGGCCGGCGCGGCGGATACCCTCTGTGCCAGCCGACTGCTCGTTGCCACCGGGCGGTTTTCCGCCACGCCCCAAGCCACCCATCGGCGACTGCTTGTCTATGAACCTTCCATGATCGTCCATCCGTGTTCACCTCCTCGCCCTCTACAGTAAATAAATGAGGAGGTAGTTGTTTCCCCGATATTGGCAAAGAAGGGGTTGGGTCAGCACCCCGGCTGCTGAGTGCTATCTTGGCGCGAGGGATGGCGTTTCCGCCTGGGGTCGGCTTTCAGCAGCCGGGGTGCTCTTCGGCTAACCATCAAGGTCTGCGCCAGGTGCGCGCATTTTTGAACACGAGACAACCGATTCAGCAGCGAATGTTCCTCGCCTCCGTTGACTTTACTTCCTCCTGTTCACCACGAATTGGGAATAAACGCAACCTGACTCTTCACTTCAAAAATCAAAAATCAACAATCGTCAATCATTAATCGATCCAGAGGGGCTCTGAGGCCAGACACGCTCCGCTGGATACAACCGACGTCAAAGCCCAGCTACGGTTCTTGGCCTTTTTGTTTTTGTATGGTTTGAGCATGAAGTAACCGAGCAAACAGGCTTGGGATTCGGGATTGAGGCCTTGTCAGGGCCGGGGTAAATTCGGTTTTTTTGAATATCTCAGACTGAGTGAGGGACCGACGCATGCCGCGGCAACCACGAGTCCAATTTCCAGGCGCCATCTACCATGTCGTGACGCGAGGCGACGCTCGCCGGAAGATTTTTCATGATGACGGGCATGACTATCAGTTTCTCGTAGCAGTCGATCGTGAGCGTCAAGTTAGGTGAAGGCTGGCTTCAAACGCCTATCAGTCGCTTACAGAGGGTAGCGAGTCATGAGACGACACAGCATGCGCCGAATTCATGGCCAGCGAAACGATACGCAACGCCGGTTGGGAATGCGGCGGGCTGATTGTCTTGCCTTAAAAACGGCTATCAGCTTGACAGCCGTTTACCCGTCGCTTAAAATCACCTCCCGTGGCCGAACGCGCAAAAATAGGCGAAGGCTGGGTTCAAAACGGCTATCAGCCTATCAGCGCGCAAGGGATGGCCATTTGCGACGATGTACAAATCAAGGCCGCTCACCGGCTGGGCATCCACCGCAACACGCTGCACAAAAAGCGGAAAAAATATTGGCTGGAGAAGTCAGGCGCGTGGCCAGCGGCCCTTCGCCGCTGGTCTCCGCCCATCATCTCCTGGTCGCGGTCAACGGCAAGCCGGTTTTCGAGGGTTCGCAATACGACTTGGCATTACGACAGGACGTGAACATTCCCCGCCGCAATCATCCTGCCTGGCCGTGCCTGAAGGCAAGAGCNNGAGCTGGTTTTGCCGCCGGTCCGTGGGTGGATCTGGGCGGCGATCCGCTGCAGCTGGATGTATGGTTTGGCGAATCAGGAGAAAATCTTCCATCGGCAATCCTGCTCGTTCAGCCCGGCTGCTGATGCGTCACGGCTCACCAAAGCAACCGCCTGCGGACACACCAATAGTGAACTGAGCTACAAAGGCAAGGATCGATGAGAGCGATTCTGTTCTTTTTTCTTCTCCTAACTTCCGTTTCCGCTTCCGCGGTTGCCGGAGAATCGGAACCGCTGAACTTCAATCGCGACATCCGCCCGATTCTCTCTGCGAAGTGTTTCGCCTGTCACGGGCCGGATTCGCAAAATCGAGAATCGGAGTTTCGGCTCGACACAGAGGACGGCGCATTTGCCGACCTCGGGGGATATGCCGGTATCGTCCCGGGAAACCTGGACGAGAGCGAACTCTACGCGCGCATCAGCAGCTCGGACTCGGATCTGTTGATGCCGCCGCCAGAACAGAAGAAACCGCTGACCGACAGCGAGATCGCTCTGTTGAAAACGTGGATCGAACAGGGCGCGCCGTTCGCCGGACATTGGGCGTTCGAACCCGTGCGTAGGCCCGCTGTTCCCGAATTGAGTTTTGGCAGCAGAAGTCCCGAGACTTCGGATGCTCCCGGAAACCCGAACTCTGACCAGCGCGGCTACAACAGCATCGATCGTTTCGTCGGCGCACGCCTGCAGCGCGAAGGGTTAACGTTTTCTCCCGCCGCCTCACCGGAAACGCTCTTCCGCCGTTTGCATCTGGACCTGACCGGATTGCCTCCGAGTTTGGAGGATCTGGATGCCTTCCTGCGCGACCCGAACGATGCGGCTTACGAGGCAACGATCGATCGGATGATGCAAACCGCTGCATTCGCCGAACGACTCGCACTGGAATGGCTCGACGTGGCACGCTTTGCCGACACCAACGGCTACTCGCTCGACGACCACCGCGACATGTGGGCGTGGCGCGACTGGGTCATCTCCACCTTCCAGAACAACCTCCCCTACGACGAGTTCCTCCGCCAGCAACTCGCGGGCGACCTCATGCCCGGTGCCAGCGAGCACCAGAAGATCGCCACCGGCTTCCTCCGCAACGCGATGAACACCTACGAGGGCGGCACCCTTCCGGCGGAATACAAGGTGACCCGGATCGCCGACCAGATCGACACCGTCTCGACCGCTTTCCTCGGCCTCACCATGCGGTGCGCCCAGTGCCACGACCACAAGTACGACCCGATCTCGCAGCGCGACTACTACCGGTTCTTCGCCTTCTTCAACACCTCAAGCGAGCCGGGACTGGGCAAGGCCGGCGGCGGCAACACCCAACCCATCCTCGAGGTCGCACCGATCCTGCAGGACGAGAATGCATTCCGCCGGGCGATCGAGAAACGCATCGCGCAACTGCAGTTTCTCAAGGACCACCCCGAGCCTTTTCTGGGCGATGCACGTCGCCAGTGGGAGCAGGCCACGCTGGCCAAGGCCGGCCCCGCGGCTCCGACCGGGCCGGAAGCAGCGGCCATCTTCCCTTTCCCCAGTGATGACCAGCTCAAGGACCTCGCCTGGATCTGGTCGAACCCGGCCGGCAAGGGGGAGTTCGCGTGGTTCCGGAAGACCTTCGTGCTGGAAAAAGTTCCCCAGCACGCCCAGCTGCTCGTCAGCTGCGACAACGAGGCGCAGATTTTCGTCAACGGAGAACGTATCGGAGAAAACCCCGACTGGCGCACGCCGTCGATCCTCGACCTGCGCCCCCAGCTGGTCCCGGGCGAAAACCTGATCGCGGTGGCGGCCAAAGACTGGGAAGGCGGTAAGCACAAGTCCGCGCTGGTCGCCCTCGCAGCCTTCTCGGACGAGACCTGGATCGGCACGGACGGGAGCTGGCTGGTCAGCGAAAATGAGCAGCCCCAATGGAACCAGGCGGGCAGCCCGGAAGGTTTCGCCGCGGCCTCCGTGGTCGCCCGTTACGGCGACGCTCCGTGGGGAGACATCTTCGCCAAGATCAAGGGAAGCGCGTCGGCGCTGTTCGCCGCGCTGCACAAGCCGGACCACCAGCGCACCCCGG
>WVZU01000278.1 GCA_011772275.1 Planctomycetales bacterium
AGCAAGGGGAAGGTAGCCTCGGGACGAGCGCCGAATTTCGGTACATGCTGACGAAGTTAGGTGTCAGCGACAAGACGCGCCTGTATGCCTACTTCTCCGACCCGTTCGTGCGGAGGCTGGTGGGACCGGAGGTGAAAATTGGACAAAGACGGCGGGTGATGGCCAAGGCGAAGATGGAAGCCCTGACGGCCCGCGCCATGCTGGCTCGCTTGGACGGTCATGCCCAGCCGGACTCGCTGCCAGATCTGGTCCGCAGCGAACATCTGCCGGAGGGCTGGCAGAGCGAAGACATGGCGCTGGACGCCACGGGGCTGGTCCGCAGCGAGCGGTACGGCCCCCTGCCGCGGATGCGGACGCTGCCCGACGTTCCCCTGGAAAAGGTGACGCCGGAGGAAGCCGAAGCCTACCGCCGCTATGTGGAAAACTATTCCAGATATTGGCGGCGGTTTTTCGATCCGATCGCGATTCGTCTGGATGAAATCGGCACCGACCAGTTGGAGCTGTCGACGTTCATCCTGCCGCTGGTCGATAATTCGATCTACAACGGACTCCGAGAAGTATTGGCTCATCAAGATGACAACACGACCCTTTCGGTTCCGGTCGTCCAGCCCACACCTGTCTTGCAGTTTTCGGTGAATGTAAAGGATGCGATATGGCAGCAGGTCGCTGCGGGGTTTTCGGAATTGTTCACCCGTTACTCCGGGGCCAGTCCGGCGATGGTGGATGATTTTGGTCCTGGCGTCCACGTGGCGATCTTCGATTCCGACCCCATCCTGGCGATGGGAAGTGGAGACATCTTTGGTGCCTTTGGTGGTGAAATCATGCAGGGTGCTGACAACGAGATGCTGATGATCCCGGTTGTCCTTTCCCTGTTGACCCGGCCCTGCAGCATCCTGGTCGAAACGAAATCGCCTCAAAAAACGTCGCAGTACCTGCGTCAAGCCGCCTTGGCTGGAATCGCTAGAGAACGCTCGCGTCGAAGTGACTTCGGCGTTTCCTTCTATCAGGTGGGCGATCGAGACGAATGGGTGTGGGCCCTAAATGTGGCGGGGGTGGTCAAGTTGCGGTACGGCGTGGAAGTCGCGGGAAAGTACCTGGTGATTCGCAACATCCCCTGGTCCCGTGAGGATCGCATCATCAGTGTGGCCCCCGTCGAACTGAATGCGGCCGTGCTGCAGGTGAATCCGTCCGCCTGCCAGCAACAACTGCCGGGGCTGTTCGCCGCGGCCTCCGATGCGAACCGTCGAGCCGTGATGGGGGGACTGGGGCGGCTGTATCCCTTCATGTTGAGCGGGGCGAAGAGCGTCCCTGATGCTCAGGCCGAACACCTGAGACTGTATGGATTTTATCCCCGCGCATTTCCCGATGATCAGTGGCTGTGGAAAGACCAGCGGATGGTCAGCGAGGACTACGGCGAACCCCTGCGGCAGCGACAACCGGGCTTCGATCCGCAACAACCGTTTGGGCTGATGAGCCACATTGATTCGCTGCAGCTGAATATGCAATTCGAAGAAGACGGACTGCGGAGCACCGTTCGCTGGGGACTGCGTTGAACGCCTCACACGTAGGGTGGGACCAACGTAATCTCGGCACGCCGCGAGGCGTGGGGCGGCGGTCGCCGCGGCGACCTGCTCCCACCCGGCATCAATATTTCGGGCTCATTGGTCGCCCCGGGTGCTGCGACTGAAATAGCACGAAGGAAACGTCGCTGAACCTGCTTGCGCAAATCCGCCAGTCAGGCGATGCCGAGTCCTCAAATCGGCTGGTCGAGCTGTACGGGCCGGTGATGCGCGGGTGGCTGCGCTCGTACGGCGTCAGCGGGGCCGATGCGGATGAACTGGTGCAAGGAGTGCTGAGCGTCCTTTTTCAAGAGCTGCCCCAATTTTCAGCATCCTCGTCAGGATATCGTGGACAGAATATAAAAGAGTGCTGACGCCAGGTCCGTGCTTGTTTTTCAGCTGGTGTTGTCCCAGGCGCAAGGCAGGACAATGGCTCACCCATGCCGGCCGCGTAGCGGCGAAAGTTGAAGAGCAACCGTAAAGAACAACCGTGACACATCAGCCGATTCCAGCAACTGGTTGTGGTCGCACCCTGTGCCTTTCTGGTTTCCGCTCAGCAGCCTGGTGCTCTTCTGGCTTCCTGCCAATCGCCCCCTGCTTTTCCGGTTTGCTGCCAATCGCCTTGTGCTTTAGCACGGGGTTGAGATCGCGTAAAATATGGCTCGAGCCCCGTTAACGGGGTTTCCCTTTGTCTGGCTTTAGCCTGGGATAACTTGCGGCGGAACAATACGAAATCAACCAGCACCAGGCGTGATCGCCAGGGCGGAAGCCGCAACGATCAGAAGGCCCGTCAACGGGGCTCGACGGTGGGGTGGTGGGCATCATCACCGCGGCATGAATGCCGGGGCGCATACCAACCGAGGCCTCTGTCCCTCTCCTGCAATCGGCTAAAGTGTTACGAAAACTCGTTAAGAGCAACCGTGTAAAACCATTGTCGCGAACAGCGGGTTCAGACCCTGCCGCCCCTTTTGGTCGTCCTCACATCCCGCGTCGCACCTCGGCGAAGCCATCTCAAGAAAGAGACTGAGCGATGGAGTCACAGTCGCAACTAATTCAGCCTTGGCACGCACTCGACTTGCCATCACTGCAGCAATCATTGGATGCAAAGACGGGCGGCCTGCAGGGATCGGAAGCAGCTCAGCGACTGAAAAAGTTCGGTCCGAACATGTTGCCGCATGCTCCGCACCCGGCCTGGTGGCAGATCGCCTTGCGCCAATTCCAAAGTCCGCTGATTTACATCCTCGCCGTCGCTGCGGTGGTTTCCGTGGCGATTGGCGAGCCAACCGATGCGGGGTTCATTGCAGCGGTTCTTGGCCTGAATGCGTTGATCGGTGGCTACCAGGAGTGGCGGGCCGAGAAGAGCACGCAAGCCCTACAGCAATTGCTACAGATCCGCGCTGCCGTGATGAGAGACGGTGAGGTAACAGAAATCGATGCCGAACGAGTGGTACCGGGTGATACGGTCTGGTTGGAGTCGGGAAACCGCGTGCCGGCAGACGTGCGGCTTCTTTCAGCTCATGGGCTGGAAATTGACGAGTCGCTCTTGACGGGCGAATCGCTGCCGGTTTCCAAGGACCCGGCCTGGACCGGGACGGAGCCGACAGCTGTTGGCGATCGTCAGAATATGACCTTTGCCGGCTCGATCGTCGTCCGCGGACGCGCACAAGGCATGGTTGTGGCAACGGGTTCGGCCACGCATGTAGGCCGACTGGCGTTGGATGTGATCGGCGCACCGGGCGGAAAGCCACCCCTCCTGGAACGCCTGGAACGTTTCACACACGTCGTTGCAGCGACCGTCCTGATCGCGGCCTGCGTCGTCGCTGTGATCGGCGTTGTGCTTCATAACCACAGCGCGCACGACATGTTTCTTTTCGCAGTCGCCTTGGCTGTTTCGGCGATCCCGGAAGGACTGCCCGTCGCCTTGACGGTGGCCCTGGCCATTGGAACCGCTCGCATGGCCCGCCGCGGCGTGATCGTTCGCCGGCTGGCCGCTGTGGAGGGCCTGGGAAGCTGTACGTTGATCGCGAGCGACAAGACAGGCACGTTGACTTGCAACGAACTGACGGTGCGTGAGATAAGACTTCCGACTGGCGAGCGATTTGACGTTGGTGGCGAGGGTTTTGTGCCGGACGGACAGGTAACCCATCACGGCCAAGTGGTCGACACTGGCAGTTATCCGTCGCTGGAAAGACTCGCCAGGGTCGCCGTCCTGTGCAACGAAGCAGACCTGCATCGCCGTGATGGCCAGTGGACTTGGCGAGGTGACGCCGTGGATCTCGCTTTGCTTGCCTTGGCTCATAAGCTGGGTTGGAATCGCGAGGCGAGCTTGTCAAGCCACCCGCAGGTGAACGAACTGCCATTCGAACCCGAGCGGCAGTTTGCGGCAACCTACCATCAGTCCCACGGATCTGCCGACGTGTTTGTGAAAGGTTCGCCGGAAAGAGTGTTGGCAATGTGTGCTTGGGAAAATGAATCAGACCCAAACCAGGCGGCCGAAAGGGTGGAACAGATGCATCGCCTGGCGGAATCGATGGGTAGGCAAGGTTACCGAGTGCTGGCCCTGGCCGAAGGGAGACTGCCGGGCACACTCGATCCGGCCCACGCACCTCCGGAACCCTCCCATCTGACCTTTTTGGGATTTGTGGGAATGATTGATCCCTTGCGGCCAGGGGTGCAAGATGCCGTAAGTGCCTGCCGCCAGGCCGGTGTCGCGGCTTGCATGATCACCGGAGATCATCCGGTAACGGCGCTCGCCATTTCCCGCCAGCTTGGCCTGGCAAGCGAACCGCATCAAGTCGTCACGGGTAGCGAATTGGCGAAGATGTCAGCAGGCCAGATGGAGCACGCCGTGAAGACAGCTCGCGTTTTCGCGCGCGTTGCCCCTCATCAGAAATTGGAACTAGTAAATGCTGCTCGTCGAGTCGGGCATTTCGTGGCGGTCACTGGCGACGGCGTCAACGACGCGCCCGCTCTGCGGGCAGCCAACATCGGCATGGCGATGGGAAAATCAGGAACAGATGTGGCTCGCGAATCCGCCGAATTAGTCATCAGCGATGACAACTTTGCCACCATCGTTGTCGGCATTGAAGAGGGGCGAGTGGCGTATGACAATGTTCGCAAGGTGATCTATCTGCTGATTTCGACTGGAGCCGCGGAAGTCGTTTTGGTGGGTCTGGCTTTGGCGGCAGGTCTGCCGTTACCCCTGCTGGCGGTCCAATTGCTCTGGTTGAACCTCGTCACCAACGGCATCCAAGACGTCGCGCTGGCGTTCGAACCCAGCGAAGGCGATGTGCTCGGCCGCGAACCAAGGCCACCCTCAGAACGCATCTTCAATCGCTTGATGATCGAACGAACCCTTGTCGCCGCGCTGGTCATGGGGTTCGTCGGCTTCGCCGCTTTCTGGTGGATGCTGAGCGCGGGCTGGACGGAAGCAGCGGCGCGTAATGCACTGCTGTTGCTGATGGTCTTGTTCGAGAACGTTCACATCGGCAACTGCCGATCGGAAACCAAATCGGCGCTACGATTGTCGCCGTTCCGCAGCCCCATCCTGCTTTGCGGTGCCTTGATCGCATTGCTGCTGCATCTGGGCACGATGTACGTGCCACTGGGACAGGAGATTCTGCGTATCCAGCCGGTGGACTTGACCACCTTTGTCTGTTTGTGGGCTTTGGCGTTGAGCGTGTTTGTGGTGATGGAAGTACACAAATGGAGCTGGGACATGCGGACGCGCCGCAGGAAAGCGTCTTCTTAACCAAACACTCTTAACCAAACACTCTTAACCGAACACTCTTAACCGACCACTCTTAACCGACCACTCTTAACCGAACA
>WVZU01000215.1 GCA_011772275.1 Planctomycetales bacterium
TGCCGTTTTTCCAGTGTAAAGCAATTCTCCCCGATGGCTCCTCCCAGAAAAACCGTCCGGCACGCGAAAGGCAGTTGTTCCCGCTGCTGACCCTGGGGCGGAAGGCCTGGAGACAGGGCGAACAACCAGGCCGTCTCAAGGGGCGATTGCCATTGGGAAAGCAGGAAAAATGCCGTGTCGGAAGGGTTTTCGTATCGCAACATCGGGGCTCTGATTGCTTCTTGAGACGATCGTCGCCTTGGGATGATCCCTATCAACAAAAACGAGTCGACTGTCCGTCTTGATCGACCCGTATTGGTTCGTCCCAGTTGTTTCGTGTCGTTATGCAAGACGTGGNNTATGCAAGACGTGGGGTGGGGGGTGGGGTAGGCTATCCGATTCTGTGGCAAGCTTTACAATGTCAGTTGGACCGACAGGAAACCCCGGCAAGGAGGATTTCAGGATGGCGGAAGCGGGTGTTCAGGCAAAGGAATTACAGGACGACCATGCCGACGTGCCGTACGGGCTGCTGCTGGAATTGAAAGTGGCGGACCCGGAGGTGATCCGGGAACTGACCGCTCGTCCCGACGGCTCAGCGCGGCAGCAATTTGCCTTGGCCGCGCTGCGGATCGGCGTGCTGGCGTTGAAGCAGGCTCAAGGTCAAGTCGACGTGGCCCTGGTTCAGAACGAGATGGATCGCATCGTGGGCCGCCTGCAGCAACAGCTTAGCGGGCATGCGGTCAAGGTCCAGACGGAACTGGCCACGACCTTAAAGGAATACTTCGATCCGGAAAGCGGTCGGTTTCATCAGCGAGTGCGTCAACTACTGCGTTCGGATGGCGAACTGGAACAGGTCCTGCGCCGGCAGATTGGCGGTGAAGATTCCGAGCTGGCCAAAACACTACTGTCCCACGTTGGCCACGAGAGTCCGCTGCTGAAGATACTGAATCCCAAGGAGTCGGACGGCCTACTGTCCGCTCTGCAAAAATCGTTGGACGACGAATTGGCCGGCCAGCGTCGCCAGATTCTGGAGCAGTTTTCGCTGGACAACAAGCAAGGCGCACTGGCTCGACTGGTCAAGGAACTGCAGGAGAACCATGGCGAATTGAACACGGCCCTGCAGAAGAAAATCCAGGAAGTCGTCAAGGAGTTTTCGCTGGACGACGAGAACTCGGCCCTTTCGCGGCTGGTCGGCAACGTCGCCAAGGCTCAGCGGACGATTACCAGCGAGTTTTCGCTGGACAATAAGCAGTCGTCCCTGGCGCGGATGAAGGAGGAATTGCTGGAAGTGCTGAAGCGGCACGACAAGGACAACCAGGAGTTTCGGGAAGAGGTCAAAGTGGCATTGGCCGCCATGGCGGCCAAGCAGGCGGCGGACGAACAGTCCACTCGCCACGGCATCACCTTTGAGGAGGCCGTCTGCGAATTCGTCGCTCATCAAGCCCAGCAGGCCGGCGATATCGCTCAAGCCACCGGCCATACGCCGGGACGGATCAAGAACTGCAAAGTGGGCGACTGCGTGATCGAACTGGGCCCGGACAGTGCGGCGGCGGGTACGCGGTTTGTCGTGGAGGCGAAGGAAAAAGCAGGTTACACATTAACTGCGGCTCGCGAAGAAGCCGAACGGGCCCGAAAAAATCGCGGCGCGCAACTGTGCCTGTTCGTCTATTCCGCCAAGACCGCTCCACCACAACTCGATTCTTTCGCTCGGTACGGCCACGACATCTTTGTGGTCTGGAATCCTGAGCAGCCCAGCACGGATGTTTTCCTGAGGGCGGGGCTGGCGACGATCCGGGCCTTGTGCGTCCGCGAATCGCGGCGCCGCGAGGGTCAGGCGGCGGATTTCACGGCCATCGATCAGGCGATCCTGGAGATTGAAAAGCGGTCGAGCAAGCTGCAGGAGATTGAAACGTGGACCGCCAACATCAGTCGGGACGCGGGGAAGATCTGGGAACAGGTTCGCAAGACCTACGAGGCGTTGGACCGCCAGGTGGACCAGTTACGGGAGAGGATTGCCGACGTCCGCTCGGCGGGTGAGCAGACCGACTGAAGTCTTTTTGGGAGTGGACGGCTGAGCGGCCTAGAGGAGGTCGGGCCAGATCGAGTCGCTGACGACGAGGCCTTGGCGGGTGAGCCGCAGGCGGCCGTCCTGCCGGGCCAGCAGTCCCTGATCGACGTAGTGCCGCACGGCAGGCCCGGCCAGTTCGTCGATCTGAAAGCCGGTCTGCTGCGGGAACTGTGCTTCGTCGATCCCTTCCAAGCGGCGGAGTCCGAACAGCAGCCGTTCGCGGGCCAGTTCCTCGGCGCTCAACCGTTCGGCTTCTGCGACCGGCGAGTCCCCGCTGGCGAGTCGTCGGATGTAGGTGGTCGTGCTGCGATGGTTGGACTGGCGGAGATTGCCCACCAGCCGGGCCGCGCCGGGTCCGGCGGCATAGTAACCGCCGCCGGTCCAGTAGACCTCGTTATGCCGGGATTTGCAGCCGGGTCGAGCGAAGTTGGAGATTTCGTAATGTTCAAAGCCGGCGGCAGTCAGCGTATCGATAGCGGTTAAGTACATCGCCAGTTCGTCCTCTTCCGCCGCGGCCCGCAGCTGGCCCTTGTACCGCCGTGTCCAAAAAGGGGTCCCTTTTTCGTAGGTCAGTCCGTAGGTGGAGAGGTGACTGGCGCCTGAGCGGACGGCACGATCCAGATCGTCTTGCCAGACGCTTTGCGTCTCGCTCGGCACGGCGAAGATCAGGTCCAACGCGATCTGCTGACCATGTTGGCGGACCAGCTGGACCGCGCGCTGGATGTCGCCGGCCGTATGATCGCGCTCCAGCGTTCGGAGTTTGGTCGGATCAAACGACTGAGCGCCCAGGCTGAGCCGCGTCACGCCCGCTTCGGTCAGGAGGGCCATCCGCGGCGGCGTCACGTCGGCCGGGTTGGCTTCCACCGTGAATTCTGCTTGACGTCGGGGCGGGAACCAGTGCAGCACGATTTGCAGGAGTTGTTGCAGGCTGTCGACGTCCAGCCATGTGGGGGTACCGCCGCCGATGTAGAGCGTATCGACTGGTCGCGGTTGTTCCAGTAGCTGCAGTTCCGTTTCCAGGGCGTGGAGGTAGGCTGGAATCAAATCCTCACGATCGGCCACCAGGGTAAAATTGCAGTACCCGCAGCGATGAGCGCAGAAGGGTACGTGAATGTACGTCGCGCGGGGCGGGAGGTGGGGGGAAAAATCCGGAGAGCGGTTGGGGGACTCGTCCACGACCGCTGCGGGTTTCAGGGGGTCAGGTTCAGTTTTCATCGGAGGGTCTTCCGAGGAATCTGCGGGCCAGAAGCGACTGACATAAGGAAAGAAAAGGGTTCAGGGAAGAGGGGAATTGCTCGCGATGTCTGGCAGAAATGGGCGGAGTATTTTGGCAGCGAGATGGTTGGGCCC
>WVZU01000426.1 GCA_011772275.1 Planctomycetales bacterium
CGGGGCTCGACAGATTTTTTTACGCGATCTGAACCTCGTGCTAAAGCACGAGGCTATTCGCAGGAAGCCAGACAAGCACACGGCTGCTGACATGAAACCGAAAAGGCGCGCGTGTGCGACAACGGTCAGTTGCTGGAATCGGCTAAGGGGTTACGCAAAGTGCAAAATGCACCCAGCAGATGCACTGCAAGAAATGCGGGCTAGGTGTTTTTGCCGCAAAACGATATAGTGATGGCCGATGTCTAGCTGGCGGAATTTATCAGGAGTAAAAAACGAATATGAACAGCGCGGTGGTAGTCGATTGCGTAAGGACGCCCATCGGTCGATCCCATCCCGAACGGGGCGTGTTTCGAAAAGTTCGTAGTGATGACCTGGCTGTCGAGCTTGTCAAGGCGTTGCTGGAACGCAATCCGCTGGACGTCCAGCAGATCGAAGATGTTGTGCTGGGGAACACGCAGCAACAGGGCGAACAGGGGTTCGACGTGGCAAGAATGGTGGCCCTCATGGCAGGCCTTCCCACCCACACCGGCGGGACCACGGTCAACCGGCTGTGCGGCAGCAGCCTGCAGGCACTCAACCAGGCCGCGCACGCGATCATGGCCGGCGGTGAAGACGTGCAGATCGTCGGCGGTCTGGAACATATGCAGCACATTCCGATGGACAAGGATATTGATATCAACCCCAAGCTTTTCCAGCACACCAGCAAAGGGGCTCTGATGATGGGCATCACGGCCGAGTTCCTCGCTCAAACCCATGGGATCTCTCGCGAGGAACAGGACCAATTCGCCCTGCGCAGCCATCGGTTGGCAGACGAGGCCGACCGCTCGGGCCAGTTCCATCGAGAAATCGTGCCGGTCTGGGGCCGTGACGAGGAAGGCCACCGGATACAGGTCCAACGAGATCAGTGCATTCGTGCGGATACCAGCCTGACAGCCCTAGGCGCGCTGAAACCCGCCTTCATGCCCGGCATCGGCACCGTCACCGCCGGGAACAGCTCGCCGCTGAACGACGGCGCCGCCGCGATGCTGGTCATGTCGGATGCCAAAGCCAAAGCGCTGGGACTGCGGCCCCAAGTGCGGGTCGTGGCCACCGCCGTGATGGGAGTCGACCCGTGCGTGATGGGCACCGGGCCGGTTCCGGCAACGCAGAAGGCGCTGCGCCGAGCCGGTTTGTCGCTGGACGATATCGGCCTGATCGAATTGAACGAAGCCTTCGCCGCTCAAGCCCTGACCTGCATCCGCATGCTGGATGCCGATCCCGATAAAGTCAACGTGCGGGGCGGGGCGATCGCCATCGGACACCCCCTGGGGGCCAGCGGCGCGCGGATCGCCACCACCCTGATCCACAACATGATCGATCGCCAGACGCAATTCGGACTGGCCACCATGTGCATTGGCGTCGGCCAAGGGATCGCGACCATCTTCGAGCTCGCCGCGTAAGCGAAGAAGTGGCGGGAAAAGGCAGCAGGGGTGCATTTTGCACTTTGCGTAACACCTTAGCCGATTGCAGCAACTGGTCGTTGTCGCACACGCGCCTTTTCGGTTTCATGTTAGCAGCCGCGTGCTTTTCTGTCTTCATGCGAATAGCCTCGTGCTTTAGCACGAGGTTGAGATCGCGTAAAAAAAATGTGTCGAGCCCCGTTTACGGGGCTTGCCGTTGTCTGGCTTTAGCCTGAGATGACTCGCGGAGGAACGACACTTAATCCAGCAGCACCACGCGTGATCGCCAGGGCGGAAGCCGCAATGGCCAGAAGGCCCGTAAACGGGCCTCGCCGGTGGG
>WVZU01000420.1 GCA_011772275.1 Planctomycetales bacterium
CGCCCCTAGCCCCTAGCCCCTAGCCCCTAGCCCCTACCCCATGCCCCAGATCCAGCGAATACTCGTCACCGGCGGTGCCGGTTTCCTGGGTTCTTATCTCTGCGAGCAGCTGGTCGACCAGGGACACGACGTGATTTGCGTGGAGAATTTTTTCACCAGCCAGAAGAGCAATCTGGTGGGGCTGTTGGGCCGTCCCAATTTCGAACTGATCCGCCACGACGTGACGCAGCCCATCTGGTTGGAAGTGGACGAAATCTACAACCTGGCCTGCCCTGCGGCACCGGGCCACTACCAGTACAACCCGATCAAGACGATCAAGACTTCGGTGATGGGAGCGATCAACGTGCTGGGAATGGCCAAGCGTTGTGATGCCAAGGTCCTGCAAGCTTCGACCAGCGAGGTCTATGGCGATCCGGAGGTCCATCCGCAGCCCGAATCGTATCGCGGTTCGGTGAACCCGATCGGTCCGCGGGCCTGTTACGACGAGGGCAAGCGGGCGGCGGAAACGCTCTTCATGGACTACCACCGCATGAACGGCGTCAACATCCGCATCGTGCGGATCTTCAACACCTACGGCCCACGGATGCATCCCTTTGACGGGCGGGTCGTTTCGAATTTTATCCGGCAAGCCTTGTTGGGCGAGGAGATCACCATCTTTGGAGACGGCAGCCAAACGCGTTCGTTCTGTTACCGGGACGATCTGGTGGACGGCATCATTCGCACCATGAACAGCGAGGATGACTTTACCGGCCCGGTGAACCTGGGCAACCCGGACGAATTCACGATTGGCGAGCTGGCTCAGCTGGTGGTGGAACTGACCTGTTCCAAGTCCCAGGTCGTCTACCGTGACCTGCCGGCCGACGACCCCACCCGCCGCCGACCGGACATATCTCTGGCCAAAAAACAGCTGGGCTGGCAGCCGCGGATCCCCTTGCGCGAAGGTCTCCAGCGAACGATCGACTGGTTTCGCTCGATCAATATGGCCGACTTTCGCCCTCCCACGCCCAATTTTTGACCGGGAAGGGCGGTCAACTAATCTCGCCCTGCGGGACGACTTGCGGTAGGCTGAAGGGTGCGGTCTGCGGCCGGTGCTCACGCTGGTTCAGGGTGTCGGCCAATGCGAATTCGTAGTATCGTGAGCCGAATCACGCTGGCCGGTGGGTAGCAAACGGCAGGAGACCGCTGGAGAGTCGACGGTCAGGGGTACGTCCGGCCTGAAATATCGCCCTTGCCGCCGCAGGGAAAGTCGCCAGGACTTTCGGCGATCAAGGCCTTGCCGAAGCTTTTGGCGCGTTTGGCTACGTGAAAAATCGAGCGTTGAAGTCACCACCAGGCCGGGTTCGCCGGGACGGCTCACCCTTGCCGGAGACCACCAGTTATTTTCTCCGGCGGCTGGGGCCACCAGGGCAACTTCGCCACAAAGACACCCATGTCCACCGAACCGTCTCCCTCCATCGAATCGGAATATGTCAAGGCCACGCGTCAGCAAGTTCGCAACATGATTGCTGAGCTGGCGCAGCTATCAAAGTCCGACATATCCCCCAACGAATTCTACGAAGCCCTCCTGGGCCGCGCCGTTTCCGCTCTGGTGGCGATCGGCGGTGTGATCTGGACGGTCAACGACGAGGGCGGCCTGGAGATCGGTTACCAGATCAACCTGCAATCTTCCGGGCTGGCGGGCGATCGCGACGCCCAGGCTCGACACTTTCGCCTGCTGCGCAAAGCGATCGACGAGCCGGACGGCATGCTGGTCGCTCCGCTCTCCGGACCCGAGGAGGACACCGAAGCGGGCAACCCTACCGAATACCTGTTGATCCTGGCCCCGCTGACCGCCCATCGGCAGAACCACGGCCTGGTCGAAATTTTCCAGCGCCCGGGCGCTGGCCCGGTGACGCAACGTGGCTATCTGCGTTTTGTGCTGCAGTTGTGCGAGCTGGCCAACGGCTACCTGGCCTCGCGTCAGCTGCGGCATTTCGAAGACCGCGAAACGCTGTGGGGACAGCTGGAACGGTTTACCAAGTCGGTCCACGAAAGCCTGGACCCCAAACAGGCCGCTTACCGCATCGTGAATGAGGGCCGGCGTCTGATCGAATGCGACCGTGTCAGCGTGGCGATCCAACGGGGTCGCAAGTGCCGCATCGAGGCGATCAGCCACCAGGACCAGATCGACAAGCGTTCCAACGTCTCCTCGCTCTTATCACGACTGGCGACCCGCGTGGCGGCCACCGGAGAGGTGATGTGGTACACCGGCAATACCGACGACATGCCACCGCAGGTTGAGGAGGCCCTGCAGGAATATGTCGATGAATCCCACGCCAAAGTCGTGGGCGTGCTGCCGCTGTTTCAGCCGGACGAGCCGGATACGGGCGAGCAGGAACTGCAGGAGAACCGACCCCGCGATGTCATCGGGACATTGATCGTCGAACAGTTTGACAATTCCAACCTGGAAAACCGCACCCTGC
>WVZU01000140.1 GCA_011772275.1 Planctomycetales bacterium
CAGGTCGTTTTCAGTTAAATTTTTGGGAGGTGTCGATCAAGTTAAATGAGCAAGTGGGCGGGTGGCTTTGCGAACCATTAAAACCAGGTTTCTCCACGCGACGCTTGACACCCCCCGCCACACGGCTTGAAGATCCCGCAAAATTTGGCCACAAACAACATCACTGTCTCTGTTTGAACACAACGAGCGAGTTCTCATGCCCTGGCTACCCAAAACACACGTTGTCGTACCAGTCGATTTTTCGGACGAATCGATCCAGGCCGTGGACACGGCGCTGGAACTGGTGGAAAGCCCCGCGCGAGTCCACGCGATTCATGTGCTGCCGATCCTGGCAGCCACCGAACCTGGCGTGATCTGGGACACGGTCGACGATGCCGGCCGCAAGGAGCACGCCGAACAAGCCCTTCAGCAACGGCTGGCGGGAGAACGGTATGCGGGCATCGATATCGTTGTCACGATCGGCGATCCGGGTGAGGAGATCAGCGACTTTGCCCAGAGCATTCAGGCGGAACTGATCGTGATGCCTTCCCATGGGCGGACCGGGATCTCGCGCCTCCTGATCGGATCGGTCGCCGAACGGGTCATGCGGCTGGCCCACTGCCCGGTGCTGGTCCTGAAAAGTTAGCCCTCAAAATCACCGGCGGCCGCAACGCGTCGCAAGCCGAAACCGGTCCCGGCCCACGGTGATTCGGGCCGACCGTTTCACAGACGAAGCCCCGACGCGCTGAATTACATGACCCGTCTCGGCTCACCCAGCCTGGCCGCCGGGAACCTGGCATCACCGACATCCGCAAAAACGGGCGGCTAGGCCCGGCCCGCCGCGACCGCTCACGATGATTCGGCCACTTTTGAACCGGATTGCGGCTCAGCCGGTGTCTCCTCCCCCCCACGCCTTGACGAGGACTCGCTGGGAAAATACCGCTGGACGACCTGGCAAAATTCTGCCGGGGAGGAGACGTGGGCGACTTGAGTGCGAAACTCCCGCGCGCCGCGGCGGCCTTGGGCGTAACAACAGGCGTATTTCCGCATCAGGATGCTCCCCCTTTGCTCGCCAAATCGCTGGCAGACCAGCTGGAAGTGGTGCATCAGCAGCTCCCGCTGCTGGTCCAGCGCGGGGTCGGGCGGTACCGGTTCGCCCCGCAGGGCGGCCTCGATCTGGCGGAACAGCCAGGGACGGCCCAGGGCCGCTCGAGCGACCATCACGCCATCCACGTCGTAACGTTCAAAAGCAGACAACACCGCGGCCGGCGATGCCAGGTCGCCGTTGCCGATCAAGGGGATCCGCCGCAAGTGGGGTTTGATGGCGGCGATTTTCTCCCAGTCGGCGGATCCTTTAAAGTAATCCGCGGCAGTGCGGCCGTGCACCGTCAGGGCGGCGGCCCCCGCAGCTTCGACCACCTGCGCCACCTCGATGGCGTTCATCGAATCCCGGCTACAGCCCAGGCGGATCTTGGCCGTCACGGGAACCGGATCGCAGGCCGTCACCACCCGCCGGATGATCGCCCCCATCCGCTCAGGGTACTTCAACAGGTAACTGCCGCTGTGTGCCTTTTCGGTAACCTGCCGCACGGGGCAGCCGAAATTGATATCCACCACACTCACGCGAAACTCGTGGGCCAACCTGGCCCCCACCGCGGCCAGGTCGTCGGGGTTGTTGTCCCAGATCTGTACCGCCAGGGGGCGGGGCTCGTCGGCCACCCCCCAGAGGCGGTCCGGAAAACGGTCGTGATGCCGGCAGATATGCAGAAAGCCGCGGGCGTGCACCATTTCGGTCGCCTGCAGGCCCGCCCCCCCGTACTGGCGGACGATCTGGCGGAAGGCGTAGTTGGTAAACCCCGCCATGGGCGCTTGCAGCACCGGCGGATCGACAACCACCGGCCCGATCCGCAGCGGTGCGGGGCCCGCGGCGGGCAGCCGAGGCACATCCTGCCGGGCAGAGATCGTGCGATCCTCGGCGGACGGGACAGAAGAGCTGTTCACAATTTGGTAACGCCTGAGCGGATTGCAGCACCCGGAAGGGTGATCAAAAATTTTTCAACAAAACAAAAGGGAACCGAAAAAACGAACCTGGGCAACACCAATCACCAGGAACCTTTTTTTTAAAAACTCGATTTCCATGATCGACGGGACACCGATCCACAAGCCGCCTGATCGAACATCCTCACCGCCTCCCGTCCTTCCCGTCTTTCCGGTCCATCCTGTAGATCCTGTCAAAAATCTCCTCGGATGCGGCCCAGGACCCCGCTGGGATCTTTTGTCCATGCATCTCCTTGGGGTACCCCAACAAGCGCCGCCAGGGGCGAAGGTGTGTTTCACAAGTTGCATCCCCCTTGATCAACCGATCTGGCTGGATCCCCTTCCGGCAGGCTGCCTGGCGGGCCACGGTCCCGCACCGGGGCCGGCGATTCGTTAGCTTACCTGCGGATACGCGTGATTCCGAAGGGGGTGCAGCATCTGCGGATCGCTCAGCTGCCCTGGGAATCCACTTCGGGACCTGGGGTGGCTGATCGCAGCACGAATACCTGTTTGTAAAAATACGCTTCGCTTGCCGTCGGCCATGTCAATTGGCCGAGGCGCTGCGTTAGATTTTCGTCGACAAATCCGTCGATCGCGGCCTGTACCTCTTGCTGGCGGCCGGCCGAGTTGGCCATCACCATCAGGCTGCGGAGTTCGGGCACTTCACCCGTTTTCCAGTCGGCAACGGTTTGGCCAACCTCGTGGATCAGTTGTCGAAACAGCGTTCCGCCAGGCTCCAGTCCGGCAGGCAGTCTGCCCCGAATCCCGGCGCGCCCCGGATAGATGTGCCAGCTGTCGATCTGCAGCGGCGGCGGTTCGCGGAGTCGGTTGTTGGCGGCTGCTCCCAGCGCGGCCAGCAGGGGAGTGACCAGCAGCAGGTACCACTCCTCGATCGCGGACTGTACGGCGGCCTCTTGGTTGGGTCCCACACCCAGCACTCCCACGCGAAAGCGGTCGCCGCGGTCGCCGTCCAGGTGGATTTGAATTTCGACGGGAGCCATCTGCTGGGGGCCTTGCGGCACGAACCCGTCGAAGACGACGCAGAGGCCCATCCGATGTCCGTTGCAGAGGATATCGCCATCCTCTTCCCGAAATTCGGCACCTGCCGCCTGCAGATGGTTCCGCAGGGTCTGCAGGGTCTGTTGATGCACCATTTCGATCATGAGGGGGTATCCAGGTAGGGATCCTGGCCCATTTGCTTTTGGATTTTTTTCCGCAGCTTTTCGTGGTACATCAGCGACTTGCGGCCGCGGAAGTGACGCCGTTCCACCCGCCGCTGCGCTTGACGAAATTTCCCTTCCATGCCGCGGACTTCCTGGTCGGAACCGTTGTAAGAGGCCTGCAAGCGCTCCGCTCGCCGGGGACTGAAGCCAACCGAAAGGATTTCATCGTCCAGGGCCCCATAGCGACGGTAGCTGCCCGGATCCCCCTGGCGGCCACAACGGCCGATCAGCTGCCGATCGATCCGTAGCGCTTCGTGCCATTCGGTACAGATCACGTGCAGGCCACCCCGCTGCACAATCTCGTCCCGCTCGGCGTCCATCTGTTCTTGCTCGCGAATTTGCTGGACCGTTTCCCGCCACTTTTCCGGCGGCACTTCCAGGCGATTGCGGTACTGTGTCTTCAGCTGGGACCAGGCCAGGTGTTCGGCGTTACCGCCCAGGAGGATATCGGTACCGCGGCCGGCCATGTTGGTGGCGATGGTCACGGTACCCCGCCGGCCCGCTTGAGCGACGATTTCTGCTTCGGCGGCAATTTGTTTGGCATTCAAAATCTGGTGTTCGATATGTTCAGCCTGCAACATCCGGGAAAGAATTTCCGACTTGTCAATCGACCGCGTGCCGACCAGCACCGGCCGGCCATTGTCGTGCAACTGGCGAATCTCGTCGACGATCGCTTGCCACTTCGCGTCGCTGTTGGCATAGGTGCGGGTGGCCAGTTCCTGGCGAATCACCGGCCGGTTGGTGGGCACGGTGACCACATTCAGCTTGTAGATCTTTTTCAATTCGCGGGCGCTGCTGCTGGCGGTACCGGTCATTCCCGCCAGGTGGGGATAGCGCAGGAAGAAATCCTGCACGGTGACACGAGCGGCCTGGCCGGTTTCCACGGTGATTTCCACCTCCTCGCTGCCGGCCGCCAGTTCCTTGGCCTCCACAGCCTGGTGAAGGCCCGCTCGCCACTTGCGACCCTCGGCAAGCCGCCCGGTAAATTCGTCGACAATCACGATTTCGCCGTCGTGGACGACGTACTGCCGATCGCGGAAGAACTCTTTCGACACCTTGATCGCCTGTTCGATGTATTCGTAGATGCTGACCATGCCCACGCGATCGAGGGCGGGGGGGTGGTCCAGCGAGCGGACGAGGCGGCGGCCGGCGGCGGTCAGTTCCACCGTCCGTTTTTCGTGGTCGTAATCGTAGTCCCGGTCTTCCTGGAAACGGTCGGCAACCTCGGCACTCCAGCGGTACGCCTCCACGGCCGTCTTTTGCTCGTCGGTGGGTGCGGCACTGATGATCAGCGGCGTGCGGGCTTCATCAATCAAGATGCTGTCGGCCTCGTCGACCAGGGCAAACCAGGCAGGCCGCTGCACACAGTTTTCGGAAGAAATGCCCCCCAGCTGGCCGGCCATCCGAGCCAGCAGGTTCGAGGGTTCTTCGGCAATCCGCCGCATCAGCAATCGATCACGGAGGAAATCAAATCCGAATTCCTTGGCGGTACCGTAGGTCACATCACAAGCGTACGCTTGCCGCCGCTGGTTCTGCACCATCTGCGATTCGACCACCCCGACGCTCAACCCCACGCTCTCGTAAATCGGCCGCATCCAATCGGCGTCGCGGACCGCCAGGTAGTCGTTGACGGTGGCCAGGTGAGCCCCTTTGCCGGAGAGGGCTGCCAGGGTCATGGGCAAGGTGGCCGCGAGTGTCTTGCCCTCGCCCGTCTGCATTTCGGCAATCGAACGGAAGTGCATGACGATGCCGCCGATAATCTGCACATCGTAATGCCGCATTCCCAACCGCCGCGTGGCCGCTTCGCGAACCAGCGCATAACATTCCGGCAATAAATGTTCGCTAGGTTCACCACTCTTGGCCCGATACCGCAGCGACAAGCCGAATTTTCGCAACTGCGGGTCGTCCAGCGCCTGCAGCTCGTCCCCGAACTGGTTCACCTTCTGCAGGAGACTATTGGCCCGG
>WVZU01000019.1 GCA_011772275.1 Planctomycetales bacterium
CCTGGCGCAACAAAGGATCGAGCGGGTCGCCGGGCCGCATGCGGGCCACGTATTCCCGCGGAGCGAACAGGGGGAAGAGGCGAGCTGCCTGGCGAGCGGCCGGTTCCAGCCGAGCCGGCAAGCTCAACGCGCGGCACAACTGCACCGGATCCCGCCAGGCATCCCGCATGGATGCCTGCCACCGCGGACGACGGCGCGGGGAACTGGTCACGACAGGTGCGGCGGCCTTCGCTACAATGTCCATCTGCACTAGCATAGCGGGAACGACAGACAAATCCAGACGAATCCACCACGAAACCGCCCGCAGAAATCGGCTCGCCAAACCCCCCTGGCAACCCCCGCAAAAACCACCGCCCACGAAAACCCTCTGTGGAAAAATCATCCGCCCACAAATCATCCCCCCCAAATCATCCTTGAGGAATCTGTGTCGTGGCGACCTACAACACCAGCGATTTTCGGAAAGGCCTGAAAGTCCAGTTGGACGGCGAACCGTACCTGGTGATCGAGTCGAATTTTCGCAAGCCGGGCAAGGGCAACGCGATCTATACCCTGCGGCTGAAGAACCTCATCCGGGGGACGGTCCTGGAACGCAACTACCGCGGCGGCGAATCGATCGAGGCCGCAGATGTCGAAGAGATCGAGGTCCAGTTCCTCTACCGACAGGGGGATACCTTCGTCTTTATGGACAACAATACGTACGACCAGTACGAATTGTCGGCCGAACAGGTGGACGATGCCTGGAAGTATCTCAAGGACGGCATGATCTGCTCCATGGTGCTGTGGAACGGTAACTGCATCACGATGTCGCCCCCCAATCACGTGGAACTGAAGGTGGAGTATTGCGAGCCCGGGGTGAAAGGGGACACGGCCACCAACGTGACCAAGCCGGTCAAGGTCGAAACGGGCGGCGAATTTCAGGCGCCTGGTTTCATCAACATCGGCGACGTGATCAAGATCGACACGCGGACCGGCGCCTACGTAGAACGCGTCCGCAGCTGACCGGGCAGGCTCGATCCCCCGTCGCTTTCCCCCCCCCACCGCCAGCCGCTCAGCGAGGCAGCTGTTCGATCATCAGAACAGTTACTCACAGAGTCACACAGACACGGGGATCTACGAGAACGAGACAGGCACGGCAGTCCCTGATGCAGGAGCGTATCCCTGGGACCATGAACTGTCAGCTTTGAATGGCTCTCTGTGTCGCCGCGCCTCTGTGAGCGGCAAATGATCGAACCAGGCGTTGAACACCAGCGGGCGGTCACGTCGGAAGGGAAATCATTCCCGCCGCGTTAATTTGGTCGTGGGTCGCTGACAGGCAGGTAAAGTTGTGACGGGGACTTTTATAAGACGACGGACGCTTACGGCTGGCGCAACGCGCCCGTAATCTGTGCTCGAGACGCGTGGATGGCCGGGGCCAGACCCGCCAGGGTCCCGGCGGCGGCCGAAACCAGCAGGCCTTGCAGGGCCAGGGCCAGCGACGGGGTGAAGGCGACCGTGACCCCTTCGGCCCCCACCGCCATCCTGCTGAACGCCAAGAAGCACATGGCCGCGGCCACGCCCAACAGCCCCCCCGCCACACTGACCAGGAGGCACTCGGTCATCACCAGCCGGAAGATCCGCGGGCCGGAAAACCCGATCGTCTGCAGGACCGCATGCTCCTGCATCCGATCTTCCACCGACATCACGGTCGTCGTGGCGACCAGCGCCAGGACCAGGGCCACGCAGGCATACCCCACATAGTGGGCCATGCCGATCGCTTGCGTCAGGTCGCCCAGGCTGTGGGCCTGGAAAACTCCCTTGGGGCGGGTGGCCGTCTCGACCGGCCCGCCGCGAAACAGCTCGTCGATCTGGCCGCAGGTCGCCACGGGATCGACCCCTTCGTCCAGCAGGACCTCCAGCTGAGTCACGGTGCCCACGCGATTCCCCCGGCTGCCGCGTTGCAGAAAGGTTAAATGAGCGTAGATGTAGTTTTCCTCAGCCGGATCGTCGCTGCGGTAAATCCCCGCCACGTTCACACTGAGACCGCCCAGCGAAAACTGGTCACCCACCTCGATCCCC
>WVZU01000072.1 GCA_011772275.1 Planctomycetales bacterium
CTTGAGCAGCCGGGGTGCTGGGCAGGTGGCGGTTAAGAATGCAAGGAAAGGTACTCTTAAACGAATACCCTTCAACGCCCCGCTGCTCAGACTGCTTCCCAGGCGGACCGACTGAGGCTGTGGCCACCCTTGAGAAACAGAAATCCACCCACAGATCCTGCCGGCACAAAAAAAGGCTGGCTTGCCCCCCGCAAGCCAGCCTCCGAAAACCCACCCCCTGCCCTCTTACCAGCGGAGTTCAAGGCCCGCATTCAGGCCTTGTGCCCAATAATCGCTATCGTTAAAGGCAAAGGCCGGGCGCAGCGGACCGAACATGGGATTCGCTTCCGGGGGAAATAGTTCCGGATTGACCACCCGGTCAATCTGCTCGCCCGGACGCACGACCTTCGACCAGTAAATAAAGCTGTAGCCAAGCGTGACCTTCAAACAGTCGGTAACCCGATAGCCCAAAGTCACGCCGACTTCGGGAATTACCCCGAACTTGTCACTTTCGAAATGGCCCATGTTCGTGCGTTGAGCCAGCAGTCCGCCTGGAAACGTGTCGGAAATACTGTTTGCCGTGATCCGCGTGCCGCCATCGATCAAGACTTCGTGATGGTTATTGCCGAGCGCGATTTTCGCCAGCAGCTCTACCGACCAGCGGCAACGATGGTACTCGTAAAGAAAACCGAGCTCGACACCATGAAACTCCGTTTCCGCATCGAACAAATCAACAATCTCGAATCGATTGTAGACGGGAAAGGCGTTCAGGTCTTCAAAGATAAACAGCGATTCGTCAAGCCGCATGAAGCGATAACCGAGCAGGAAATCGAGCCGGCTGGTCCCGCGCGGCGCGTAGCAGAATTTGCAGTCGGGCAAGTTACAGGGCGGCGCACATGCGCGCTCGGAACAGTGCAGATTGCAGCGCAAGCGGAGGCCGGCCGAAGTGAGCGAACTTTCCGCATGGACGCCCACATCGCCTTCGATCAGACCGGGGTAGCCGACCAGTTCTGCGTCTTGGGCATAGATCAGGGGATTGTAAAAAGGTCTTGCCAGGATAGGCACGCCGCCGAACGACCTTCCCAAAAAGTGTTCATGTTGGTCTTCCAGAGCCAGGAATTCGCCTTCAATGCCATAGGTATTGCTGCAGTCCATCCACATGCCCCAGCGAATACGACCTCCGGAACGGTCGTCGTCCAGCAGATCGTTACCTCCAAACAGCACCCGAGTACCGGGCTCGCCCAGCACACCGGCATCTTCACGGATGGTTCCCAGAGGGCTGGTGGTCACCAGCGGGGGCGTATGCATGCCCTTGGTCCACCAGCGGAGGTATTCGGTTCGCACCCAAAAACGCCCGGGAGGGCCACAAGCGCACGGTTCACAGGCGCCACAGGACGGGCAACCATGGCCGGCGAAGGTGGCCGGCGAGGCGTCACAGCCTTCGGCTGAACAGTCGCTGACGCCAAACTCTGTCGACACCGAATCGCTCGACACTTCGCGTTCGTGCGGCATAGAATCAATGGGCTGCAGCCCAGGATCCTGAGCGGGCGACATTTCGTATTCCGCGTCTGCCTCGTCCGAAGGCGGCGCGGGTATCTCAATCTCTTCTTCTTCCACAAATTTCACCGGGCGGGCCAGCCCCGAGTTGGCAGGTTCCTGCTTGGCCACGAGGGTATCGTGAACCCTCTCGACATCCGCATCGCTGGCGATGACAAAGCCATCGTCGCCATCGTCGCTGGCAACCGCGCTGCAGATACCGGTCAGCAGAAAACAGACCGTACCCAAAAGTGCCGCCACAATCGCTGATTGTGGACCCCTCCGTCGCACTCCCCCCTGTGTGCCTCGCATCATTAATCCTCGCATCGACTGGTGGTCAGAAGAGAAATTTGGCTCCCGCAAAAATTCGCTTACCGCTAGTATCGACCGCCATAATCCGACCTTTCGGAAAAACCGATTCGTCCAGAACATGCCTCCCACTTTACCCAAACACCCAACTGCTCAAGGGGGGCCTGCCGGGTGTGCTCCAACCATAAAACACCGATCTTTGACGGCCGCCGGCGTTTTGTTCCCGCTTGGCAGACACAGGGCCGTGGGCCGCTGGGTTGTCACCGGCAAGGGCCTGTCCCCGATACGCTTGAAGCGTCTGCCGTCGCCTGGCGGCTCGATTTTCGCGGCACATCCCGGTAGGGCTGGGGCGTGAGGCGGTAGCCTGTCGCCGCTATCCGGCGGCGCGGCCCCTGGTCCAGGGCCTGCTGCTGGTATTTTCCGGGCAGCTTGGCGGGGGGGATGTTTCAGCCG
>WVZU01000031.1:0-253 GCA_011772275.1 Planctomycetales bacterium
AGCCGCAGCATCGCATTCGGCTGTCGGACGAGGACCGCTTTGGGAGTTGGTGGTCGGCGGGCGTTGGACTTGTTGCTACCGCCCTCCTGTGCGGCGTGCGGTGTGGATTTACCGGCGTTGGTGGACGAAGTGGGTTTGTGTGTCGCGTGCCGCGGCCGCTTTGCCAACCTGCGACGCCCCCTGTGCGGGTATTGTAGCAGCGAGTTGCCGCGGTCGTTTTCTGGTGTCCCGTCGGATTGCGGCGATTGTCGCC
>WVZU01000031.1:291-2777 GCA_011772275.1 Planctomycetales bacterium
TTTTGCAATTAAAGCATGCGGCTGCCTACCCGCTGGCGGCCGCCTTGGGCCGCTTGATGGCTCAGCATTTCGCAGACCCGCTGGACGAGTTGGCTCCCGATGTGGTGACGGCGATTCCTTTGCATTGGATACGACGTGTGCGGCGCGGTACGAACGGGCCAGCCACCGTGGCCGAATTCCTCGCTCGACAGCGGCAGACCGACTTTGCCGACGATTTATTGTGTCGCAGCCGCCGGACAGCGCGACAAGCCGATTTGGCGCCCGGCAACCGGTACCGGAATGTACGTGGTGCTTTCCAGGTCAACCGGCGGTACGATCTGCGGGGGGCCCAGGTGGTTTTGGTGGACGATGTACTGACCACGGGGGCGACTTGCAGCGAGGCCGCCAGGGCGCTGTTGGAAGGTGGCGCGGCCCGGGTTGTCATCCTGGTCGTGGCCCGTGCCGCCCCCTGGAGCTAGCCCTTTGCGCCTCCCCTATTTCAAAACCGACCCGTTCCGGCCGATAATAACGCAGGCCCGTCCCAGCCTGTGGTGCGGTTCCGGGGGCCACCGACCTTTTGTCTCCTTTGTCGCTATTCCAGATGCCCAGCAAAAATTCGCCAGCCACCGCCCAGGCCACCCGCCGGCAGCATTCGTTTCGCCGAGCGGTCTTGAGTGGTTTTGCGGTCGTCTTGCCGCCGTTGCTGACGATCGTGATCTTTTTGTGGATTGGGACCACCATCAATGCCTATGTGCTGCGGCCGGCCAAATCGATCACCTTTTGGGTGGCACAGAAGATGGGAGAGCTTGGCTGGTTCGAGGTTCGGCTGGAGGGTGTGCAGGAGTTCGTGGACAGCTGGCAATTCCTGGTGATTTTCGTCGGCCTGTTCATTATTGTGATGTTCTTTCTGGGCCGCTTTCTGGCGGCGGGTGCCGGCCGGTTTGCCCACGCCAACTTCGAACGTCTGATCCACCGCTTGCCGTTGATTCGCAACGTCTACGGTTCGGTCAAGCAGGTGACCGACTTCGTTTTCAGCGAAAGCGAAGTGGAGTATACGCGGGTGGTGGCCTTGGAATATCCGCGAAAAGGTATCTGGTCCTTGGGACTGGTCACCGGGGAAAGCATGTTGGACATCCGATCGGCGGCCAACGAGCCGGTGCTTTCGGTATTGGTGCCGACCTCGCCGGCCCCCTTCACCGGTTTTACGGTGACGATCAAAAAAAGCGAAGCGATCGATCTGAACCTGACGATTGACCAGGCGTTTCAATTTATTGTCAGCTGTGGCGTTGTCGTACCGGTCCAGCAGCAGCAGGAGCACCTCAAATCGCTGAACGTGCCCCAACAGCTGGAGACGATGGTCGGGGATGATCTGGCCCCTCCGGGTCCGGCCGACGGCGATTCGGCCTTGCCGGCTTCCGGCGCGTGACAGGCAGCCCCATGCCTACGGCCTCTCCAATTCGTATCGGCACCCGTGGGAGTTCGCTGGCTCGCTGGCAAGCGAAATGGGTCGCTCAACAGTTCAACGCGCTCGATCTGGCCACAGAATTGGTCGTCGTCGAGACGCTGGGCGACCGGCAAAGTGGCCCGATCGCCAGCCTCGACGCGCGAGGCGTGTTCACCAAATCGATCCAACGGGCCCTGCTGGACGAGCGGATCGATCTGGCGGTGCACAGTTTGAAAGACCTGCCGACCGAACCGGTGCCCGGCCTGGGACTGGCCTGCGTTCCGCCGCGCGAGAGTTGTGCCGACGCGTTGGTCGGCCGCGACGGCCTCCACGTCCAGCAACTTCCCGCCGGCTGCCTGGTGGGGACCGGGAGCATTCGTCGAGCGGCTCAGTTGAAACATTGGCGGGCCGACCTGCAACTGCACGACATTCGCGGCAATGTCGAAACGCGTCTGGAGAAACTCGATGCAGGGCAATACGACGCCCTTGTCCTGGCCGAAGCGGGCCTGTTACGGCTGGGACTCGCCCGGCGGATCACCCAGGTCTTGCCCCCGGACAAGATGTTGCCGGCCGTCGGCCAGGGCGCTTTGGGACTGGAGGCCCGCGTCGACGACCGACACGTCATAACCGCTGCCAGCGCGCTGGACGATCCCGCCACACACCGGGCCGTGGTGGCAGAACGCGCACTGCTCAACGCCCTCCGAGGAGGCTGCCTGGCACCGGTGGGCGCCTGGGCCCGCATGACCGAGCAACACATGTTGCTGCTGGACGCCGTCGTGCTGGACCCCACGGGCCAAGAGCGGATTGCGGTGACGCTGAGCGGACCGTCCGCAGATGGTGCAGCACTGGGCGTTCGGGCTGCTGAGCAGCTGTTGTCTCAGGGAGCGGCGGATCTGATCGACACGGCCCGACGGTCGTGAGCTGCTGGCGGGCAACCGCTGGGGAGGGCGGCGTACCTGTCCCCCGTCTGGCTCGGGTCCATTTTGCACTTTGCGTAACCCCTTAGCCGATTGCAGCAACTGGTAGTTGTCGCACACGTGCGCCTTTCCGGTTTGATGTCAGC
>WVZU01000370.1 GCA_011772275.1 Planctomycetales bacterium
CCCCTACCCCTGGCCAACGAAAGGTTTGGCCATCGCCCTGCAGATCCCACCTGAAAAATGCGGTTTGCAAGGGCCTTGCGGGGCGCCCCGTTACGGCTACACTTGCGGTTACGCTAGCCGCAGCTCGATACCTGCGGCAAGCTCGTACGACGTTGACTACCTGAACCCGGTCCGAGATCCAGCAGGCACGCTCGCAGGGCGTTGAGCAGCTTCGTCCGGTCGTGGGACGAGGGGCGAGCTTTTTTTGGGCCCCTGTGTAACTGGCTTGTCGGAAACAAGACCCATTTTTTTCAAAACAATCCGTAACAGTGTGCTGGTGTTCGGTTCGCGCCGATCTGGCGGACCGAGAAACAGGGAACTCCGGTGAAATGCCGGGACGGCCCCGCCGCTGTAACCAGGTGTCGAAAGCGCCACCAAATCTTCCTGCCATTGTCGCACCGGCGACGAGAAGGCGAGGTGGCGCCAGCCTGGGAGTCAGAAGACCTGCCAGCACATGACGAGCGGCGCGCTGCGAGGGACAGCCGCCACACGTGAAGAGCCGTTTCCGAGGAAACGCGAATCGATCGCTTTTGTGCACGGGCCCGTGTGATGGCACGCCATTGGCCGTCGCACTGTTTGCCCGCCGAGCGCCAGACAAAGCTTTCATCCTGATGAAATTTTTCTCTAAACATTCCCGCGGCACCGCTTTCACGCTGGTCGAATTACTGGTCGTGATTGCGGTCATGGGCGGGCTGGTGGCCCTGCTGATGCCTGCTCTGCAGGCGGTTCGCGCAGCGGCGACGCGGACCCGCTGCGGGAACAACCTCAAGCAGAACACGCTGGCTGTGCTGGTCTACCACGATATGTATCGCAAACTGCCGGTCGGTTCGCTGCCCGGCTGGCCAACGTCGGTGGCCTGGTTCGCGGAAGTGGATTGGTCCAACAACACCGCGGATCCCACCAAGGGGGCAATTTCCCGATTTATCGAGCAGAGCCAGGTTGTCCTCCGCTGTCCCAGCATGGACACGATCAACTACCTCTACGGCGGGGAGACGGGCGGTTACGGTTATAATCTCAACCTGGGCGCCACGCTGTATCCTCCACCCCTCTTCGCCCCCGTCGTCGTAGCCCGTAAGTTGTCGTATTTCCGCTCAACCACTCGCACACTCGTCTTCACCGATGCGGCCCGGATCCAGTTGCCCTGGGCGGGTGACCCCGTGCTGAAGGCGACCGAGAACATGTACCTCCAGGGGCCAGACGATCTGGAGCTCTACACCGAACCCGGCACTCATTTTCGTCACGGCGACATCGCCAACGTCTCTTTCCTGGACGGCCATGTCGATGGCATGATGCGTGCCGACGTGCCCTTCCCCGGTCATTGGCCCCTTGAAGCGGTCCAACTGGCGGATGATCTCAAGATCGGCTACGTGGCGGAAACGAGTGTCGAGATGTACCGGCCGCAGTGAGGGCTTGGCAGGTGCCCTGGTCGGATGAAGGCGCAAGGCGATTGACGCAGGGAAAAAATGGTATGGACAAAAACCTGGATAGCAGCGGTTCGATCGTTGATCAGCAAAACCAGCGAGCCTGGGATGCGTACGCGCGGAAACAGGAGCGGTTTTCCCAGCCGGTGAGGGATCGACAGTTCGCTGACTTGTTGCGGCAGATCCGAGCCGACCCCTGGTTCGAGGGCCGGCTGGCCGGGGCCCGCCTGTTGTGCCTGGGCAGCGGAGGGGGTCGGCAGAGCGCCTTGTATGCTGCGGCTGGTGCCGAGGTGACGGTGGTGGACATCAGCTCGGAGATGCTGGCCCTGGACCGCGAAGTCGCCCGTCAGCGGCGACTTGCCTTGCGTCTTGTGCAGGCGTCGATCGACAACTTGTCGGCCCTGCCGCCCAACGCGTTCGATATCGTCGTGCAGCCGGTCAGTACCTGCTATGTGCCCGATGTGGTCGCCGTCTATCGGGAAGTTGCCAGGGTCGTAGTCGGCGGCGGGCTGTATGTCAGCCAGCACAAACAGCCTGCCAGCCTGCAGTGCGTATCCGATCTGACAGGCGCTGGCTACGTGCTTAGCGAACCCTACTACCGCTCGGATCCCCTGCCGCCGGTCGCCAGCAGCCCCTTGCGGGAGGAGGGGACGCTGGAGTTTTTGCACCGTTGGGAGCAGCTGGTGGGTGGTTTGTGCCGAGCTGGTTTTGTGGTGGAGGATTTCAGCGAACCGTTGCATGCCACAGCCGGCGCGGCCCGCGGTACGTTCAATCACCGCTGCCAATACCTGCCCCCCTACGTGCGGATCAAAGCGCGGCGGCGCTGACCGAGGAGGCATGACCGCGGGGGTCGAGAGTCTTTTTCGGGCGAGAAGGCGAACCGCCTCCGCCAGATTCGGCCGCTTTGCCCGAAAAAGACCTCCCGACCCCTCTTGCGGTCCGACCTTCTTTGCCGCCACCTCGCCAGCGGTCAAGCGGCGGGGCGGCGGCGCCGGTCTTTCCCCTTTCTTTTGCCAGACGATATACTTTGTCCGGCGGCAGCTGGCCGCCGGTGGCATCGCATCCTTTCCCTTCTGCCCGATCCCGCGGTAACTTTGTGTTGAGCGAATCTTCCCTGCAAGAGATCATGTGCTGTGTGGGCCACGCCGTTGCCGGCTACCCTGCTCAGTATGTCATGGAAAAATGCTTTGCTGCCGCAGGGCTTGACTGCCGCTACCTGACCCTCGACGTGGCCCCGGAAAATCTGGGCGATGCGGTGCGCGGCATGCAGGCGATGGGTTTTCGCGGCGGGCACTTTACCGCGCCGCACAAGGCGGCGGTGATCCAGCACCTGCCGCAGCTGACGGACGAGGCGCGGCTGGCCGGGCTGGCGAATTTTGTTTATCGCGACCAGGAGGGCCAGTATGTGGGGGACAATACGGACGGCAAATCGTTGTGCCAGTGCCTCCAACATGTGCTCGACCCCTCCGGCCGAAACGTCCTCCTCCTGGGTGCCGGCGAAATGGCGCGGGCCATCGCTGTCGCCCTGGCCCTGGCCGGCGCTCGTGAAGTGAACATCGTCAATCGCTCGGTTGAGCACGGACAGCAATTGGCCGACCTGCTGAATGAGCAGGCCCAGGTGGCGGCGATGTTTTTTCCGTGGAGCGGTGATTGTGAGGTTCCGGCAGAGACAGATATTGTGGTGAACGCGACCAGCGTCGAGTCGGCCGATCCGCAAGCGCGGGTTGCCTTGGAGATTCAATCGCTGAGCCCGCAGATGGTGGTGGCAGACATTGTGTTTAACCCGCCGCGGACGCGATTGTTGCAAGAAGCTGCCGAACAAGGTTGTTCGACGATCGACGGATTGCAGCTGCTGGTCCAGCAAGGCGTGATTGCTTTTAAGACCTGGACCGGTGTCGAACCGGACGCCAACGTGATGCGCGAAGCGCTGGAAGAGTATCTCGAACTGTAGGCCATGGAATCACCAGCTCAACGTGGCTTGTTTGTCACGGGCACCGGTACCGAAGTCGGCAAGACCTACGTCGCCGCTCTGATTGCCAGGCAGTTGTCTGCTGAGGGCCGGCGAGTGGGTGTTTACAAACCGGTGGCCAGCGGCTGCCGGCAGCATGACGGCCAGCTGGTTTCCGACGACGCCCTGCAGCTGTGGGAGGCAGCCGGCCGGCCGGGCCGCCTGGCGGACGTCTGCCCGCAAAACTTTGCCGCCCCGCTGGCCCCGCACCTGGCCGCCCGCGCCGCAGGTGACCAGGTCGATGCCCGCTTGTTGCGGGAGGGGCTGAACGCCTGGCAGGGTCGCTGCGATATCGTCCTGGTCGAAGGGGCCGGCGGCCTGATGTCCCCGCTGGCCGATGACACCTACAATGCGACGCTGGCCGCCGAATTCGGTTTCCCCCTGGTGGTGGTGGCAGCCAACCGGCTGGGGGTGATCAATCAGGTGTTACAGACTGTGATCACCGCCGGCACGGTCTGCAAAGATCTGGTCGTGGCCGGCGTCGTGTTGAACAACGTCTGCCGCGATCCGGACATCAGCTGTGCCACCAATCGCCAGCAATTGCAGGCGCGCTGCGGACCGCCCGTGCTGGCCGAGGTCGGCTGGCAAGCGGAAGAGCTGGCCGAGAGAGTCGATTGGTACGCCCTGGCGTAAAACTCCGGCCTGGTCCGGGGCCGCCTGGCGGCGTCCGTTGGCCTCGCCCGGGCGTCTGACAGCCAAAGTAAAACATCCAGCCCAGGTCGCCAGGACTTTGGGTGGCGCGGGAAAGGTGACAGAGGATTTGGCGAAACTCCTGGTCCGCTTCGCCACGCGTGAAAAGGGCGTGGGAATAAGCCCTCTTTCGTACCCCTTCCATGATCCGCTTCAACCCGCGGAAAGGGGCGCCGGCCACGGCGATTAGCCCTGGCCGGCCGCTGTCGCGCTACAAGTCGATGCGGGGGTTGGCCGGGGCGGTTTCTCTGGCTGGCCCCGTTGTTCCCCCTGAAGTTTTTCCCCCTGAATTTTATCCCCCTGAATTTTATCGTGAAGACTTGTATCGATCGCCAGCGTCATCGTCACGCCCCAACGTCCCTGAGCGTCTCCCTGGATCAGCCAGTGCGGCATGACCACTACGGACTGGTGGACGGCCTCGAAGCCCCCTTCGGATTGACTGACCGACTGGATAGGGAACGTCCACAGATCGGTGGGGCGATTGCAGGAAAGGCCGATGTCCACGCCCAGCCATTCATCGATCAGCCCCAGACCTTGCACAGCCCGCAAATCGAGACAGGCGCCCAGCTGTCCCAGCACGTGGCGATCCGCATCGTAAAAGTACCGGTCGTCCGCGCCGGCCGGCAGCCCTGCAAAATTCCATTCGACAGCAAAATGCAAGGGTCGGTCGCTGGGCAGCCCCTCCACCTGATAGCTGATTTCCAATGCCGACGATCCGGGTGCCAGGAAGATCGATTTGGAGACCGTCAGTTCGGTGCCGTGTGCCAGCCCCTGCCGAACGAGGCGGACCGTGGCGCCCGCAGCCGCTTCGGAGACCTCCGCTCGGTACCCTCCATCCACAAAATCTCCGCGCTCAGCCACTTGTCCACTGGCCACAGCGTCCAGGTTGGTGTCGGTATCGAAAAAATGGTCCTGCAGCGATTTGCGCAGATAGCGATCGTGCTGGACCATTTTTTCCAGGCCTTCCTGTTTAAAAACCACTCGGTCGTGGATGCTGGCCACCTCACCGTCCGCCTGATCCGCGCCGCGGCGGACTTTCTCGTGGTAGGCTTCCGGGCGTCGGGCCAGGGTGGCCAGGAGGTTGTGGCAGATCGAGCGTACGTCGAGCTCGTACAGTTGTCCCCCGCTGGTTGGTTGAAAGAAGGCGGCCAGGCAGTCGGTCGTGACGACCACCTCGTCGCTGCCGTCAAAATTGAAATCCGCGGTTCGCACGGCCAGCCAGCTGTCGGTTCCTTTGCCGGCGGCCCGGTCCAGCAGGTTGTCGGCCAACAGCAGGTGCTTGTAAACGGCGTTGCGCAAGTGTGGCAAATAGATTCCCCCGAAGGCACCGTGCCAGTAGCTGCAATTGCACTGAGCTCGATACAGCTCGGTCCTCGCCTGACGGATCAGCTCTTGCGCGACCGGATCCTGCCCGCCATCTTGGGCCAGTTCCTCAAGTCGCTGGCTGACGATCATCATGCGGGCGTACATTTCGTTGGTTTCAGGATAGCGAACCTTGAAGTTCCGCCAGTTCCCGCCGCGCACAAAGGGGGATGTCAGTTCCCACATCGACGCATCCTGCAATGCGTGCCGGGCGTGTTCGAATTCCAGTTGCCGAGCGGCCGGCAGGGCCCACTCGGTCATTTCCCGATAGCTGCCCTCGGGCAGGTAGATTTTGCCCAGCGGCGGGATGTCGCGCAACACTTCACTGGGGGTGGCCGTCTCGATCCAATCCCGGTTCTCGCTCAACAAATCAAAAAATCGCCGCAGCCAACCATCGTCGTAAACATGTTTTTTCGTCTCCGGCCAGGAACCAAACTTCTCGCCATCGTCGCCAAAGGCCAGAACCGCATTCGGGTGCGAGCTGGCGACCTGACGCAGATAGTCGATCGTCGCCTCGGGCTGCTGGAAGGGGATCAAGTACCGCAACTGCTCGCTGCCAGGAAAGACCCGCAACAAGTGCCCCTGGTCCTCGGTGATGTAGTACCCGTACAGTTCTTCCTCGGACAAGCCGGCGTTCTTGAAGTGGAAGTCGTCCAGGAGGGTATAGCGGATGCCGGCCTCGGCGATGTCCCGGGTCAACGACTGTTCCCAGACCCGTTCTGGTATCCACATGCCTTGGACGCGTGAGTCGAGCCGGCTTTCCAGCCAGTCGGTGTACGTGCGGATCTGGCCGCGACGGTCGCGGGGCGGAATGCTGGTCAAGATCGGCTCGTAAAAAGCACCCCCCACAATCTCCACACGGCCCGCCCGCACCAACTGCCCCAGCCGCTCAAGATATTCCGGATGCCGCTGGTCCAGCCATTCCATCAACGGTCCGCTGGTATGCAGCCCGATCCGCAGCTGGGTGTACGGTTCGAAGACCTCCAGAAACGGCAGGTAACTGTCCTGGTAAGCCTGCTCGAAAACGTGTTCAAAGTTCCCGATCGGCTGGTGATTATGAAGCAACAGGAGGAATCGTATCGGTTGTGTCATGATGGTATTGTTGACGCCAGGGTGAGGCCAACCATTTAAAAAGTTGCGGAAGAAAACTGGTCCCAAATCATCTGGTTTATCTAATCGGACAAGTTTCTCTGTATCTTCCCTGAAGTCTCACAAAAAACTGGTAAACTTTAACTGTCGAGCCGCTTCTTCCGGCGCAATCGGATTAATGCAACAGCCGGTCGCCCATTCGAAGCCTGCCCAGGTCGTAATTCGCGGAAAAACCACTACCCGCCAGTGATAACTGGCATGAACGGTCAAGTCAAAGGGGGCCGATTGGACCAGGTAGTTGTAGTCGGGTCGATCGAGCACCTGATCCATTTGGCTTAACAGCTTCCCCAGCATTGCCGCCAGTTCCATTGCCTGCGCGTCGGACAATTCATCGAATGCGCTACTGTGGGTTCGAGGCGTGATCCAGGTTTGGTAGGGACTGAAAGAAGCGTAGGGGCAGTAAGCGACAAACTGGTCGGACCGTGCCACCACACGCGTGTCCTGGCTGCATTCCTGCTCGATCATCTGGCAAAAAATGCACGCTCGCTGCGACTGGTAATAGGCTGCCGCACAGCGAAGCTCTTGTTCAGTCTGGGTTGGCAGCAGCGACATGCCAACCATTTGGCTGTGCAAGTGTTCGATGGTCGCGCCGGCCTGCGGACCGACGTTCTTGAAGATCAAGCCGTACACAAGCTGGTCGTCGCGTCGCGCCACCCCAAGGCGATGACGGTACGTGAGGATTACCTCGCGTAATTCTTCGGTGGTCAGCTGCGATGTGCGTGTGGCATGACGCGGCGATTCGATAATCACCTCGTGGATGCCGGTGGCGGGCTGGCTGGCAAACAGCTTCTCGCCGGCCGGCAGACCTCTGGCAGCCGTGGCCTGCAGGATGGGATACTTGTTCGGCACCACACGGACCCGCCAGCCGGGCCCGTCAGCTGGCGACCCTTCCGGGCGCAATGCCAGCACTTCCCCCGGCGTCGATCCTTCGTGCCCCCGGCAGAAGGGGCACGGCCGGTCGGTGCGACGACTGCCCGCCGCGGTGAAATCCTGGGGACGCTTCGCTCGATTTTCGGCAATAATCACCCAGCGATCGCTGAGCGGATCGTGGCGGAGGTCGGGCATGCCGGACATTGTTCTGCCGGGGAGGACCCGGAGTCAACCGGAATCGGCCCCACGCCGCTCGATCCCATCTCTCCCTCCCCGCGGCGGAGTTGTTGTCCTGAAATTCAACTCACGCTAGACTTTTTGCTGGATCCCGCCACCTCCCCAGAAAAGTTCGACCCACCACCACCGCTGGGCTTGCCACCAGCACCACCTGAACGACAGCGAAGCTGTGGGAAATTGATGCCCGTTCATTGTCACACGTTCCAGAACGGATTGACGCTGGTGGCTGAGCCCATGATGTGGCTGGAGTCCGTGGCGTTCACTTTCCTGGTCCCCGTGGGCGCGGTCTACGACACGGCGGAACGCAGCGGGTTGAGCAACCTCACCTGCGAGATGGCGTTGCGGGGCTGCGGAGGCAGGGACAGCCGGGAATTTATTCAGGCCCTGGAAGAATTGGGGGTCGAAGGTGGCGAGTCGGTTGGCGTTTCGCATACCAATCTGCGCGGAGCGACGTTGGCCAAAAACTTGGGGCCGGCCCTGGCGATCTACGCGGACCTGCTGCGCGACGCGACGCTGCCCGAGCTTGAATTGGAGCAGGGCCGGCATGTGGCGGTCCAGGAATTGCGATCCGTCGAAGACGATCCGGCGCACAAAGTGATGATGGAACTGCGTCGCAGCCATTACCCCCAACCCTGGGGACAGCCTCACCAGGGAGATATGCCAGGCCTGACAACCATCACCATCGACGAGATCCGTGCCCAATACCGCAGTGGCTATCGGCCCAATGGCACCATCCTGGGCGTGGCCGGGCGGTTTGACTGGGATCCGCTGCGGCAGACCGTTGACCGTTTGCTGGGCGACTGGGAGGCGACCGACCGCTGCGAACCAAAGACCGGCCGGCTGCATTCCGTGCAAAAGCACTTGCACCACCAGTCCAATCAAACGCAGATCGGCATCGCGTTTCCCAGCGTGCCTTACAGCCATCCCGATTATTTCCAGGCCTGGGGAGCCGTGGGGGTGTTGAGCGACGGGTCCAGCTCGCGCTTGTTCCGCGAGGTCCGCGAAAAACGGGGTCTCTGTTACGCCGTCAGCGCCTCAACGCGTTCCCTCAAAAGGCTGGGAAGCGTCTTCGGCTATGCCGGTACGACCAGCAACCGCGCTCAAGAGACCCTCAATGTTATGCTGGAAGAAATGCAAAAGTTGGGCGATGGGATCGAGATTGTCGAACTGAATCGGCTGAAGGCCCGGATGAAAAGTTCCCTCATCATGGCTCAAGAATCTTCCCTGGCCCGCAGCGGTGCGATTGCCCGCGACTGGTACTATCTGGAGCGCGTCCGGACCTTGGACGAAATTGGTCGCCTGGTGGACGAACTGACACCCGACAGTATTAACGCTTATCTGACCGACAATCGCCCGTCCCGGTTTACCGTGGTCACCCTGGGCCCACATCCCCTGGAGATACCGCGTGAAATTTCGTCAGCAACAACTTGATAACGGTCTCCAGATCGTGGCCGAATGTAACCCGCAGGCGTACACCGCCGCGGTCTGTTTTATGGTCCGCACCGGCGCTCGTGACGAAACCCCAGAGGTGGCCGGGGTAAGCCACTTCCTGGAACATATGGTTTTTAAAGGTACCCCCACACGCAGCGCAGACGATGTCAATCAGCGTTTCGACGACTTGGGCGCCGAGCACAATGCCTGGACTACCAAGGAACACACCGCCTACTACGCGGTGATGCTGCCGGAGTATCAGGAAGAGATTGTCGAACTGTGGGCGGATGTCATGAGGCCGTCGCTGCGCGAGGAAGATTTCGAAACCGAAAAACAAGTGATTATCGAAGAAATTCGCATGTACGAAGATCAGCCGCCATTTTGCGCGGATGAACGATGCGAGAAAAATTTCTTTGGCAGCCATCCCCTGGGTAACAGCGTCCTGGGCTCGGTAGAGACCATTCGCAACCTGGACGTCGACACCATGCGCCAATACTTTCGCGCTCGATACAGCCCCCAAAATATGATCGTGGCAGCCGCTGGGAAGATCGATTTTGACAATCTGGTGGGGACCCTTCAACGTGAATGTGGCGATTGGGAGCCGTTCGAAGTGCAGCGACAACTTGTGCCACCCCAGCCCCATGACGGCTTTGAGGTCGTGCAAAAGGCGACTGCCACTCAGGAATATGTGATCGAACTGGCAACGGGGCCATCGGCCACCGATCCACGCAGATTCGCCGCCTACATGCTGGCCAACTTGCTGGGCGATGGCAGCGGCAGCCGCCTCTACTGGGAACTGCTGCACACGGGGTGTGCTGAGCAGGCGAGCCTGCACTATTACGAATACGACGGGGTCGGCGTGCTGGGGACCTGGCTGTGTTGTGAACCAGAAGACGCTGCCGAAAACCTGCGGCGGATCCAGGAAGTTTATCGTCAAGCCGAAAAGGAAGGGTTTTCCGAAGCAGAGCTGGCACGAGCTAAAATGAAATTTAACTCGCGGATGGTCCTGGCCAGCGAACGTCCTCAAAGCCGTATGGCCAGCGTGGGAATGAACTGGCTGCGGCGGGGCGAGTACCGCAGCGTCAAACAGGATCTGGACGAGTACAACGCGGTCACCTTGAGGGACGTGGCCGAGGTGCTGGCCGAGTTTCCGCTGACCCGGCACAACACGATCGCCATCGGCCCCCTGGCCGACGTCCAACCACCTGCCTAAGGGTACCAGCCGACCCGTTGCTCCCAGCTAGCGAATGCCCCAAGCTACCGAACTGGCCCTGCCCCGCCTGCCAACCGCCCCCCGCGTCCCCTTAAATCGCCCTGCGTGTCCAGCCGCCCGTGACGCGTATTTTGTCGGACTGGGGGGGGCGGGCATGCAAGCGCTGGCGACCGTTCTGGCCGGCCGCCACGGCCGCGTCCGCGGATCCGAACGCTCGGCCGCCTCCCGCCAAAAACTCCGCCAGCTGGGCTGGCAAGTCGATGCCGACGCGGATCACCGTCCGCTGCCGACAGACTGCCAGTTGGTGGTCTACAGCGATGCGGTCCCCCACGATCATCCCCAGCGCCAAGCCGCTCGAAGGGCAGGAATTCCCCAGCAGTCCTACGCGCGGACGCTGGGTCGCCTGATGAACGGCCGGCAGGGAATGGCCGTAGCCGGCACGCACGGCAAGTCGACGATTACCGCCATGACCGCCCAGATCCTGACCAACGCCCAAAAAGATCCCTCCTTCGTTTGTGGGGCGGGACCGGTCGCCGGTAGCCAGACCGGCGGCCGATCTGGTGAGGGGCCCCTGCTGCTGGCCGAAGCATGCGAGTACCGGAAAAACTTTTTGCAACTGCGTCCGCACGCCGCCGTTGTCAGCGGTATCGAACTCGACCATTTCGAAACCTACCACTCGATCCAGCAGCTGAAAAACAGCTTTGCCGCCTTCGTCCGGCAGATCGATCCGCAAGGCCTGCTGGTCCTGCCAGCAGACTGCTCTGCCGCCAGGCAGCTGCGGCAGGCCGCCGGCTGCCGGGTGGAAACGTACGGATTTGACGAACGGGCCGATTGGCGAGCCGTCCGGGTAACGACCCAAGCCGGCCGCTACGCTTTTGAGATTATGCATAGGGACTTGTTGATCGGTCGAGCGTGTTTGCAGGTACCCGGTCGGCATAATGTGCTGAACGCCCTGGCCGCCGCGGCTCTGGCTGGCTGGGGCAAAGTTTGTGTGGCGGAGATTGTGCAGGGGTTGTGCCAATTCCGCGGTCTCCGCCGCCGCTTGCAGCCGGGGGGGACTTTCTGCGGAGTCCATCTCTGGGACGATTTCGCTCACCATCCCACCGAAGTCGCCGCTGCCCTGGCGACTTTGCGAGAAATCCATCCCAAATCGCGGTTGTGCTGTGTATTTCAACCGCATCAGGCATCCCGAACCGCTCGACTGATGCACGAATTCGCCCGCAGCCTGCAGAACGCAGATCTCGTCGCGGTGGCGTCCATTTATCGAGCCCGCGAGGGCCGCTGGCGGCCGGGCGAGCCGACGGCAGCAGACCTGGCGGCAGCCGTCCGGAGTTACGGGACGCCAACCTTGCCGGCTCACACCTTCAAGGAAATCCAGCGGCAGTTGACCTGTTGCCCGGGCGACGTGCTGGTTACATTAGGTGCCGGTCCTGTCTGGCGGTTCCACCATGCCTTTACAAACAGAATTTGAAGATATTGTTCAGTGCGATGTGCCGATGGCCGAGCACACCTGGTTCAAGCTGGGTGGGCCGGTGGAGTATTTTGCACAACCGACCTCCATCGAACAGCTGGAAGCCCTGGTCCAGCGCTGCCGGGAGGAGGATGTCCGCCTCCGCCTGCTGGGGGGGGGCTCGAATGTGTTGGTCCGCGATGAAGGCCTCCAGGGCATGGTGGTGCAACTGGCGGGTGACCTGTTTCAGAAAATCGAGACCCGTCCACAGCGGGTCGTTGCCGGCGGCGGGGCCAAGCTGGGTCACGTGATCTCCACGGCCGTCCGGGCTGGTTGGGGTGGCTTGGAGACGATGGTGGGCATCCCCGGCACGATTGGCGGTGCACTGCACGGGAATGCAGGAGGCCGGGGCGGCGATATCGGACAGTGGACCTGCCAGGCGACCGTCATGACCCGCGCTGGCGAGATTCACCAGCGGCAGCGCGACGACCTGGCTTTTGGCTACCGCGAGAGCAGCCTGGACGAACTGGTAATTTTGGAAGCCCAGTTCGAATTGGAAGAAGAGGATCCAGAAGAATTAACCAAGCGGATGCAAAAACTGTGGATCATCAAAAAGGCCAACCAGCCACTGGCTCATCAAAGCGCCGGGTGCATTTTTAAAAACCCAAGAGGTATGAGTGCCGCGATGCTGATCGAACAGGCGGGCCTCAAGGGAGCACGGGTCGGACAGGTGGTTGTCAGTGAGCGGCATGCGAATTTCATGATCGCCGAACAAGGGGCAACGGCCAAAGATGTCTTGCAGCTGATCGATCAAATCCACCAGGCCGTGGCTGAACGTCTCGGAGTTGAGCTGGAAAAGGAAATCGAAATCTGGTAAATCCCATCCAGCCTGCCTCGTCCCGCGAGGTCTTGCTGGTTACCTACGGCCCACCAGCCCGGATGTCGCACCTATTGGGTGGCAGGCGTTCCGCGGTGTGGGCCCTGCCCACCCACGCCGCTCGATACCCCCCCCTCACACTCATCGGTTATCAAGGAGGATACCCATGTGCTTGTATCCCTTCGATTTCGAGGCGGCGGAAAATACGCTGTACGACATCGCCGTGCTGGCCGGAGGGGATTCGGCCGAACGGGAGGTGAGTCTTGCCAGTGGACGGCGGGTGGCGGCCGCCCTGCAAGAATTTGGGCATCAGGTCGCTCTGTTCGACCCGGAAGATACGAGTCTGTTCGATATCAACTGGAACGAGTTTGACGTCTGTTTCATCGCGTTGCATGGCGGAGCAGGTGAGGATGGCCGCATTCAGGTCCAACTGGAAGAAGTGTGCGTGCCGTACACCGGCAGCGGACCCGCCGCGTCCCGCCTGGNNTCCCGCCTGGCGCTTAGCAAGGCGGCTGCCAAGGACCGCCTGCAACAGTGCGGCGTCGTGACACCGCCCTCCTTCTCGTTTCACAAAACGCAGCGGCTGGGGCAGATTCGAACCCGGCTGGAACAGTTGGGATTTCCGCTGATCGTCAAACCGGATGGACAAGGATGCAGCCTGGGCGTCCACCTCGTGGACACGGCGGACAACCTGGCCGCGTCGGTCGAGGCCGCCGGCCGCCTGGAGGCGTACCTGCTGGCCGAGAAACGGGTGGTGGGACGCGAGTTTACCGTGGCGGTGATCGACCGCGAGCCGCTGCCGGCATTGGAAATCGTCCATCAACGGCCCACGTTCGATTTCGAGGTCAAATTTGGAGCGGCCCCGGCGGATTATCAATTTCCCCAGGACGAGGCCGCCCAGCGAGCGGAGCGGACTGCCGTGGCGGCCGCCAAGGCCATCGGTACCCGCGGTCTCTGTCGCGTCGATCTGATCTGCGATCGCACAGGGCAAACGTGGGTTTTGGAGGTCAACACAGTTCCAGGAATGACAGCCCACAGCTTGGCCCCGCTGGCCGCCGCACAAGCTGGGTTCAGCATGCCGCAGCTCTGTGATCGGCTGACACGGCTCTGTCTTCTCCAGACTGTGATGGCATGAGCAATCGCCAACCACCTCACAGACGACCCCTCCGGGTCGCTGGTCTGGCAAAAATCCTCGCCACCCTGATCGACCACGCGCGGGCCCTCGTGCTGATCCCGATCCTAATCATCGTCGTGGCGGCCGCTGGCTACTGGGGCTGGCGAACCGCCTGGCGGACCGGTCTGACCGCCGACGAGTATCGGCTGACCCCGGAAGATATCAAGGTCTGTACCGCCTCGAAATGGATCGATGCCCGGCGGCTCAAGGCCAGTGTGATCCAGGACGCCAGCCTGGATCAACCTATGTCGATCCTTGATCGGCGATTGACCGCACGAATCGCCTCGGCCTTCGCCGCTCATCCCTGGGTCGCCCGCGTTGCCCGTGTCGAAAAATTTCACCCGGCCAGCGTCGAGGTTGATCTGGTGTATCGCGAACCGGTGGCCGTGGTCGTCACCCAGGCGCGACGCATCCCCGTCGATTCGCTGGGAGTCCGCCTGCCCTCGGAAGACTTCACGCCCGATCAGCTACAGGCCTTTCCCGCCATCCTGGGTATTGGCGACACCCGCCGCGATTGGATTGGAAATGCCTGGGGAGACCCGCGCGTCGCAGGCGCCGCTCAGATCGCCGCCGCCCTGGTCTCTGATTGGGCCGATCTGGACCTGGCGGGAATTGTCCCTTCCCAAATGCCCGTCGACGGCGCGAATGTTTTTCGCTACGAACTGCGGACCCGCCAAGGTACGCGTGTCCCCTGGGGACGGCAATATCTGACGCCGCATGAAACGGAACCGACCGCCGCCGAAAAGAGCCAGCGGCTGAAAAGATATGCCGAAATTTATGGGACGCTGGATGGGCTGAGCCAAAACTGGGAGGCGGAACGGAACCCCAGCGTGGGAGCGATCCCCCATCAAACGCCCAGAAACTGATCGGCCGCCAGCGGCCCTACTTGGGGGCGCCGATACGTGAGCCCTTCGCACAATCCGCCGGCTGCGAACGGGACTGGCCTTCCGCCCGCAATTCCTCGCGAATGACCTCCAGATCGTTGGGGGCCTCGATCCCCAAACGAACCCCACCCTGGCCAATGCGGACCACCGTCACCGCAATCTTGTCGCCGATCAAGATCCGCTCGCCAACTTTCCGAGAAAGCACCAGCATTGGATACTACCGAAACTCGTGCGGTTTTCCCGCGTTCCGGTCCTCATCCTCCCTGACAATCATCAACGCTCGGCTTCAAAAAAGCTGAACGATTAATACATCGGCTCGCATGCGGCCCCAAGCGGTACTACAATTCTCAAAATCACACCCCAGGCCGGTGCCCAAATATTAGCGGTCCGCTTGCTCGATTGCAACTTGCTCGCAATGAGCAGTGTGAATACGTATGGTTGCTTGGGTGTCCTTGGAAAAAAGGGTAAAATGCTTGCCGGGTGGCCCACCCCCGGCGGGATGTCTGTTCAGCGGGGATGGCTGGGCCGGGGATGGCTTGTCCTGGCGGCCAGGCAAGACGTCTTGCTCAACCCCGAATTCCCACCTCACTTCGTAGCCAGCGACGGTAAGTCTTTGCCTGGTAAGGAAGAGGACGCGATGTCGACCGCAAACGGGTCGATCTTACGTTGAGCCTCAAATTTCGAGGTCCGATGGGGCCAGGCCAAGATCCGGCGATCGCATCGCAGATGGCTTATGTGAAAGGAGGGTCGCACTGCCGGGCAGCCACCGGCCGGTTTTTTCAATCAACCGTCGCTGATCCCCGGCCCCTCAGGATGCGTCGGGACCTGGCTGGCGAATCAATTGACTGATTTGTTTGAACTGGGGCGTTCCCGCGACCTGGCACCACTCGAAGATGGCCGCCTCGGTGGTCGTGATGGTTGCCCCGGCCGAATCCATGCGTCGCAGGGCGATTTCATGGTCCCGCTCGCAGCGCGATCCGGTGGCATCGGCGGCCACAAACACGGCCAGGCCGGAGGCCAGCAAATCGAGTACGGTCTGCTGGACGCAGACATGCGTCTCGATACCGGCGACCAGCAGCTTGCTGACCCCCTCAGCGACCAGCGACTCCAACAGCTGGTCGCAAACGATACAGCTGAAGGATACCTTGGCTGGCACGTCGCCGATCCGGTCGGCCAGTTCCCGGATGGTGGGGCCCAGTCCTTGGGGATATTGTTCGCTGCCGGTGACCCGGACATCCAGAATCCGGGCGGCGTCAATCAGGCGGCTCAGGTTCCAGACAATTCTCTGGTGACCCCCAACCAGGCCGATTAATTTTTCTTGCACGTCGACGACCAGCAGCGCGGTGTCATGCGTCGACATTGCGTAGGGACTGCGAGACCAGCGACTGTTGCTCATACCGGGCAAGATAACCCATCGACAGCCCTGCGACCATCGGGGTCCTGCCCCTGGAAGTCGCTCGGCCAATCAGGGAAAATAGCAAACAGGCCAGGCAGGACGCCGACAGCCCAGGCAGGACACGGACAGCGCTCGGAAATGAGCAGCCGAGGGGAGGGACGGGTCAGAGCCACGAAGTGACGCAGCCGTCCCGTGACGGTGTCGCGCCGGCCCGGGGTGGTCAGCAGGCAGTGACGGGGGCACGAGGCTGCGACCGCCGCGCCGTGGCACGCTGGCATGGATCGGACTCCCCCCACCCCGGCGCGTACCCTGGCCGCCTCCCACATTTACCCCCCCTTTGTTTTCCCAATACGTGCATGATGGAACTGAAAGCAACGACCATCCTCAGCGTGCGGCACAACGGCCGCGTGGCCCTGGGCGGTGACGGCCAGGTCACGCTGGGCAACTCCATCATGAAGGCGGACGCCACCAAGATCCGTACCTTGTTGGGCGGCAAGGTCCTGACCGGTTTTGCCGGCGGGAGCGCCGACGCATTTGCGTTGCTGGAACGCTTCGAAGCCAAGCTGAAGGATTTTCCGGGCAATGTGCCACGCGCGGCGACAGAACTGGCCAAGGATTGGCGGACCGATCGGGCCTTGCGACGCCTGGACGCCATGATGGTCGTGGCGGACGCCGGCAGTACGCTGCTGGTGACCGGCATTGGCGATGTGATTCAACCCACCGACGGCGTGGTCGGTATCGGGTCGGGAGGCGCCTACGCGGTGGCGGCCGCCCGGGCGCTGGTGGTGCACGCAGAGCTAAGTGCCGGAGAGATCGTCCGCGAGGCTCTGAAAATCGCGGGCGGGATCGACATCTATACCAACGAAAATATTCAAGTGGAAGAACTGGAATGCCAGACGTGAGCGAGCTGCAGAAAGCTTTAACTCCGCGGGAGATTGTCGAACAGCTGGATCGCCATATTGTCGGTCAGGACGATGCCAAGCGGGCCGTGGCGGTAGCCATTCGCAACCGCTGGCGACGCCAACAGCTGTCGGAAGAAATGCGGGCCGAAGTGGCGCCCAAAAACATCCTCATGATCGGCCCCACGGGCGTGGGCAAAACCGAGATCGCGCGGCGGCTGGCCAGGCTGACTGGGGCCCCCTTCATCAAGGTGGAAGCGACCAAGTATACGGAAGTCGGGTATTACGGCCGCGACGTGGAGAGCATGATCCGCGAGCTGGTGGAAAATGCCATCGCTCTGGTCCGCGAACGGGAACGCAGGCAGGTGGAAAGCGAGGCAAGGCGAAGGGTGGAGGACCGGCTGATCGATCTGCTGGCCCCGCCGCCAGCCAGTTTTGAGGTCGGAGCCGATAGCGGAAATTCCGCTGAACGGTACGAGCGAACTCGGGAAAAAATGCGAGCCATGTTGAAGACGGGGGAGATGGAAAACCGACTTGTCGAGGTCAGCTCCGAGCAGAAGACCGTCCCGCTGATGTTCACCAACGTGGGTAGCGAACAGATGGATTTCGACCTGCAAGGCATGTTCGAAAAAATCATGCCGAGGCATACGGTTCAGCGGAAACTGACCGTGGCCGAGGCGCGTGAGGTCTTGTTCGAAGAAGAATGCGAGGCGTTGATTAACCAGGACAAGGTGAATGCGCAGGCAATCGAACTGGCCGAAAATATCGGCATCGTTTTTTTGGATGAGCTGGACAAGGTTGTGGCCAGCGACAGCAGCCGCGGCGCCGACGTTTCGCGGCAGGGAGTCCAGCGGGACCTCCTGCCCATCGTCGAAGGTACCACTGTCCAGACCCGGTATGGAATGGTCCGGACCGATCACATCCTCTTCGTGGCCGCCGGCGCTTTTCACCGCGCCAGTCCCAGCGATCTGATGCCCGAACTGCAAGGGCGGTTCCCGATTCGCGTGGAACTGATGGACCTGGTCCAGGAAGATTTTGTACGCATTCTTACCGAACCCAAGGGCGCGCTGACCAAACAATATACCGCCCTGATGGAGACCGAAAGGGTCAAGATCGAGTTCACCAAAGATGCGATCGATGCCCTGGCCGAATACGCCTTCCACG
>WVZU01000119.1 GCA_011772275.1 Planctomycetales bacterium
CAGTCGTCACTGGGCGGCATGCCGGCCACGTCGGCCACAGCCAGCTGGTAGTCCAGGCCCACGATCTTCCCCCCATCGCGAACATTGAAGCGGTGCATCCGGTCGTTGAACCCATAGCTGTTCGTACTGGGATCCGGGTTCGCCGGACAGTACCAGACGCTTTCCGCGTCTTCCATGTACTCAGCCAGGGACTGCTGCAGGTTGTCGGCCCGCACGCTGCCCTTCAGATTGGCCTGCGTCTTCTTGAAGACCAGGCAGATATTCCTCAGGTTGTTCTGGCATTGGGTGGACCGGCTGGTACGACGGACGGTCTGCAAGGCCGGCAGCAACAGAGCCATCAGGACCGAGATGATGCCCACCACGATTAAAATTTCAACCAGGGTAAAACCGATTGGTCGCCTTGGGGAGCGTTGGTCCATCATGAATCCATCTCCTCTCTGACTGAATTCTGTTTTAAAAAACGTGTTGATCCTTGGCTGGCGGTTTGCGGGGGGTCCGCGTTGAGCTCAATCTGGGAGGCCGGGTGGAAACGCGGCCGCCCTGCCAGAATCGATTCGGATCGGTCCCTACCCGGCAACTTGCCCGGGATCCTCCCTCCCCTTGTCGGCGATCCATGGCCGGGTCCGGGAGACCCCTGCTGCCAGTCCGGGGCCCATCCTATCGGCGGCTGTCGGCAGGAGACGTGGCGGGATGGCAAGCGGCGTGGTGCCTTGGTTTGCCTTGCCAACGCAGCGCGACTCCGCCCGGCCGGTCTTTGGGTCCCGGCCGACCGTCGGCCGCCCGCAGGATGTTGTTGAGCCCGCAAAGTTGCATCTCGTGTGGGTCGCCCCCTGGGACCGCCTTTGCGTCTTGCTCATTGGATTAGAATCGTTGAACCGGACCCAGTCAAGCTTCTCATCCAAACGGGATGATTCCACGACAGGGGGGCTCGTCGGGCGCACTGAATCCCTGGCTGGCAAGCCATACTTGACTGGACTCCTCTTCGGTTAGCGGCGTTCGTTTTGACAAGCGGGGATGGGGCGGCTGTCCCGCGCCGCAAGATGGGCCGTCTTCTTGGCCCTGACTCCGGATCGGCGGGGGTTCAAGGGGGGGGTGCGCCGTGGTCAGGTCAACCCGCTATGGTATGCGTACACCCGGACCTCGTTCCGCCAACGGATCGGTACGCGGACGGATCGCCGTCCTTCCTGCCATCACGGAGAATTTTCATGGCATCGTCACCAGAACCGCGCCGCGCGCCCGGCGATCATCACAAGATTGAGTTCACTTACTTGTCCCAGGAGGCCCTCCTGCAGGCCGGCTGCCTGGACTTTCATTTGGCCATTGATTCGGCAGCGAAATCCTTACTGGCCCATCGCCAGGGCGACGTCATGTTCCCGGAAAAAATCGTGCAGATTTTTGACGACGCGACGCAGAAACGGATCAACTGCCTGCCGGCCACTTTGAAATCGGAAAACGTCTGCGGCATGAAATGGGTCTCCGTCTTTCCTCCCAATGTGGACCACTTCGGCCTGCAGAACCTGACCGCCCTGTTTGTGCTGTCCGAAATCGAAAAGGGATTCCCGCTGGCGGTCATGGAAGGCACCCTGGCCTCCAACATCCGCGTGGCCGCGATCGGCGCGCTAGCGGCCAGGCATCTTGCGCCGGCTGAGCCGAAGGTGATTGGATTTATTGGTGCCGGCGAGCAGGCGAAGATGCACTTGCTGGCCATGAAGACCGTTCGGCCGACACTGGAGGAATGCCGCGTGGCCGCCAAGACGGCCCTGGAGGAAAAGTTGTTTATTGAGCAGATGGAACGCATTGAACCCTCCATGCGATTCGTGCCGGCCCATACCGAGGGTGCCGCGGCCATGTCCGAAGCAGACATTCTGGTGACGGCCACCAGCGCTCAGGCCCCCCTGCTGAAGGCCGCCTGGATGAAACCCGGCTCGTTCTACAGCCACATCGGAGGCTGGGAGGACGAGTACGCGGTCGCCAAACAATGCGACAAAATCGTGTGCGACGATTGGGAAACCGTGAAACATCGCACCCAGACGCTCAGCCGGATGTACCAGGACAAACAGCTGAGCGACCGGGAGATCCACGGCAATTTGGACGAACTGGTGGCGGGTGAAAAGCCGGGTCGGGAGCGTCCTGACGAGCGGATTTACTTTAATGCAGTGGGGCTGTCGTACGTCGACGTGGCCATCGCCCTGGCCATGTTTCGCCGGGCGACCGAGCACGGCTTTGGCCAGCAGCTGACCCTTCAGGAAACCACCATCTTCGAGCACCCCCAGATCAACAACTGGGTCCGCATGTCGTAGCCAGCCGGCGCGGCGGGCCAAGGCCCAAAGATCCGGTTCTTCCGCAGAATATGTAGGTGGCTTGCTGTTTCCCAAGGGGGACCACAGAGATAGTCCGTCCGTCTGGGGAAGAAGTGTCAGCAGCGGAGCGGATGGGAATAAGCGGGTCGTTGAACGGTGTTCGGTGAAGAGTGGTCGGTGAAGAGTGGTCGGTGAAGAGTGGTCGGTGAAGAGTGGTCGGTGAAGAGTGGTCG
>WVZU01000325.1 GCA_011772275.1 Planctomycetales bacterium
GCGGCGTGACCTTTTCTGCGACTGCCAAACGTACCAAGCCCCGCTGGACTTTCGAGTCGAGCGGGGTTTTTTTCTGGGCCGATACGCCTCTTCCGTTCACAGCGTCGCTTGGCTATCCCCCCCCAAGCGGCCAAGTCTGCCGCCGCCCGGACCCCAAGGCAAGCAACCACGCCGGCATCTTCACGGAAATGCCCACTGAAGCAAGTGAAATCCGGCTCACCGACGCCGGCAGCGGCGTTTATCGTGTCCCGGTGCCGACCGGGGGCGTTCCGTTGAGGTTGGGGGCCGGGGCGGGTACGGGTGTCAGGCCGGGCCCGGCGGAGGATCCGGCCGGGGCTGTGCGTGCCGGGCCACCCTGCATCTGCGGCTGGCCGGAGTAGTACGGATCTGGAGCGCCGCCGTACGGTCCCGGCGGGCCGAACGAGGGAGCGGCAAAGTGTGGATAGGTGTAACCGCAGGCACAGGGAACAATGATTCCACCCCGCTTGCAATACCCGCCCCGTTGACCACAGCCGACAATGGTCGCGCCCAACAGAAGAAACGCGCTGGCCAGCATCCAAAATCGAGACATCTGGAAAATCCTCTCGCTTGTCTTCGAGAAAAAGCAGGCTGCGAACCATAGCGTGTTGCATGGCCTGGCACCAGGGTGTTTTCCCCCAAAGGGTAACCGTCACTGCGAATCGTTGGTAAACACGAAGTCTTCGCCATCAGCGCTATCATGCCACTGAATGCAGCTGGCACCCCAATGCTCATTCGATTGGCGTCCTCTTGGCCCGCGGTGCTGGGGTACCGAACGGTCCGGTTTGGATGAGGCTGCATCCCCGTCGCCCTGCTGTGGGGGGATAGCCGGTTGGCGTGACCACCCCCGGCACGGCCGTTTGGGCGGGTGTCCTGGCCGTAAATTTCAATTTCCTTAAGTGTCGATCCGTGGTCCGGTCGCCACGGATTGTTCGCGCTGATTCTCGATCATCGGTTTCCGCGTGCCGGTTTCGGGCTGGCAGCAGCGGTTCCGGCACTTTTTCAGCCGGTGGAGGGTCGTTGAGCGAACAAAGGGGGGAAAAACTTGATTTCCTGACCAGCTTGGCCGACCGACAAGGTTTGGGATACGATGACCGGATCCGGGGGTTGGGTTGGCCAGCACGCGCCCGTAGCTCAATCGGATAGAGCAGCGGACTTCTAATCCGCAGGTTGCAGGTTCGATTCCTGCCGGGCGTGCTTGACTTACGGCGATTGCGCAATCCGACACACAATGAACGCTCAATTCGCCTTTCGTAGAACATCGGGGTCAAACAGGTTGTCTGCCGACTGGTTCAACTGGTTGGCCAAGTTGATGTAGCGCTGGGTGGTCGTGTAGCTCCGGTG
>WVZU01000400.1 GCA_011772275.1 Planctomycetales bacterium
GGTACATGAACGAGCTGGACATCAAGAAAAAAACCGCTCTGGTGTTGCCCTACCTGCAGAAGGCGGGGCTGGTCGCCCTGCCTCCAGACTGCAACACGGGCCCGCGCTTGCAGCAGATCCTCACCGCCGCCGGCGACCGCATCAAGGTTGCTGGCGACATCCTGGACTTCGCTCACTTCTTCATCACCGACGACCAGCTGCCGTACGACGAAAAGGCCTTCCAACAACGCCTCCGCAAACCGGGCGCGGCCGAACTACTGCGCCGTTTCCGTCATCAATTGGCCAACGTGGAACCGTTCGATGCCGGAACCACGGAAGCTGCCCTCCGCTCGTTCCTGGAAAGCGAAGGCATCAAAATCGGCGAAATCATCCACGCCCTCCGTGTGGCCGTCACCGGCCAATCGGTCGGCCTGGGCATGTTCGAAGCCTTGGCCATCCTGGGCAAGGCATCGACCTTGGCCCGCATCGACCGTGCGCTGCAAAGTGCCTGAACAGTCCGTGGCCGAACCGCCGACAAGATCCGCGACACCCACATCCCTCGCCAATCTCACCGCGGGTCAACTGGCCGCCGGTCTGGCGGGAGGCAGGTCCCTGGGCGAGCCCACCCACCGCGATCCGCCCTGGCCGCCGGGCAACCACCCAAACACGATCAAGTGCCTCTCCCAGAAATCCGCAACTTGATGCTCGTCATCTTCATCTTTCCCAGGCCGGCATGGCCGCTGGCGACCCCCGCTGGGACCGAGCCCCGGCAGGTCGGGCCGTCACCCCACCCGCCGCGGATCCTAATCGGCCTGCCGCACCCCCATGGCTCCTGGTAGAATCTGGCCCAACCGTTTACCCAGGAACCGGGGACGATGAACAACGACGACANNNGGCTGAATTTCATTCAGCAGATCATTGAAGAAGACAACCGCAGCGGCAAATTTGAGGGGCGCGTGCACACCCGGTTTCCCCCCGAACCGAACGGCTATCTGCACATCGGCCACGCCAAGTCGATCTGCCTGAATTTTGGCCTGGCTCGGCAGTACGGCGGGCTGTGCAACCTCCGGTTTGACGATACCAACCCCGTCAAAGAAGAAGATGAATACGTGGCCGCCATCGAAGAGGATGTCCGCTGGCTGGGGTTCGACTGGCAGGATCGGCGGTTCTTTGCCTCCGATTACTTCCAGCAACTTTTCGACTGGGCCGTCCAGCTGATCCGCAAAGGCAAGGCCTACGTCTGCGATCTCTCCGGCGAGGAAATTCGCCAGTACCGCGGCACACTGACCCAGCCGGGCCAGGACAGCCCCGACCGCCAGCGCACGGTGCAGGAAAACCTGGACCTGTTCCAGCGGATGCGCCAAGGCGAATTTCCCGACGGCAGCCGCACCTTACGAGCCAAGATCGACATGGCGCATCCCAACCTGAACATGCGCGACCCGGTCCTGTACCGCATCCTGCACGCCCACCATCATCGCACGGGCGACAAGTGGTGCATCTACCCGATGTACGACTTTACCCACGGCCAAAGCGATTCGATCGAACGCATTACCCACTCGATCTGCACACTCGAATTCGAAGACCATCGGCCGCTCTACGACTGGTTCCTGGACCAACTGGACATCTACCATCCCCAGCAAATCGAATTCGCTCGGCTGAACCTGACTTATACGGTGATGAGCAAACGGCGGTTGTTGACACTGGTCAGCGACGGCCATGTCCGCGGCTGGGACGATCCCCGCATGCCAACCATCTGCGGGCTCCGCCGCCGCGGGTACACCCCCGCAGCGATTCGCAATTTCTGCGAGCGGATTGGCGTGGCCCGCTTCTACAGCACCATCGACGTGGTGCAGCTGGAAAACAGCATCCGCCAAGACCTCAATCGCCATGCCCCTCGGGTGATGGGGGTCCTCCACCCCCTGCGGGTCGTCATCGAAAATTACCCTCAGGACCAAATGGAAACGTTGGAAGCGGTGAACAACCCGGAAGACCCGGCCGCCGGCACGCGGCAGGTCCCTTTTTCGCGCGTGCTGTATATCGAACAGGATGACTTTCGAGAGGACCCCCCCAAAAAGTTCTTCCGGCTGGCCCCCGGCCGCGAAGTCCGCCTGCGGTACGCCTACTTCATCAAGTGCACCGACGTCGTCACCAACCAGGAGGGTCAAGTCGTCGAGCTCAGGTGCACCTACGACCCCGCGACCCGCGGCGGCAACGCCCCCGACGGCCGCAAGGTCAAGGCGACCATGCACTGGGTCTCGGCCGCCCACGCCCTCCCGGCCGAGGTCCGCCTCTACGACCACCTCTTCGACAAACCCAACCCGGACGATACCGAGCCGGGGGAGGATTGGCTGAGCAACCTCAACCCCAACTCCTTGGAAGAAATTTCCCAGGCCCAACTGGAACCGTCGCTGGCGGCCGCCCAGGTAGGCGACCGTTTTCAATTCGAACGGAACGGATACTTCTGCGTGGACCCCGATTCGGGGCCCCAGCAGCTGGTCTTCAACCGCACCGTCACCCTCCGCGACACCTGGGCCAAAATCGCAAAACAAAACCCGCCCCAGTAACCGCCCCCCTAACCCCTAGCCCCTCGCCCCTAGCCCCTCCCCCCA
>WVZU01000114.1 GCA_011772275.1 Planctomycetales bacterium
CTCTTAACCGACTACTCTTAACCCACTACTCTTAACCGACCACTCTTAACCGACTACCCTTAACCGACCACTCTTAACCGACCACTCTTAACCGAATACGCTTCAACGACCCGCTTATCCCCACCCTCCCCGCTGCTCATGCTTTTTCCCCAGGCGAACGGACTGTCGCTCTGGCCGCCCTTGGGCAACAGCGATCCACCCCCAGATTGAGCAGAAGAACCGCGTTTTTCCAACCAGCATCATGGGGAGATGAGCCTTAAGATGAGCACCCTGTCCCGCATCGCTGTTGTGCTGCTTGCTTTCTTCGCCAGCCTGCCGGCGGCTGGTTCTGAAGATGATCTGGGGATGAAGCCCAACGTCGTGGTGATCATGGCGGACGACCTGGGGTATGGCGACGTCGGGTGTTACGGTGCCACACCCGAGAATCTCAAAACGCCCCACATCGACCGGCTGGCGAAAGAGGGGCTGCGATTCACCAGCGGCTATTGTTCGGCCTCGACCTGCACGCCCACCCGCTATTCCTTCCTGACCGGAACGTATGCGTTTCGTGTGAAAGGAACAGGCATTGCCGGTCCCAATGCGCCTGCCCTGATCCTGCCGGGCACGGTGACGCTGCCGGCCCTCCTGCAGCAAGCCGGATACAAAACCGCGGTGATCGGAAAATGGCATCTCGGTCTGGGCGCACCCGGTAAGGGACCAGACTGGAATGGGGAACTCAAGCCCGGCCCGCTGGAGATCGGCTTTGATTACTGCTTTCTGCTGCCCACCACCAACGACCGGGTGCCGCAGGTCTACGTGGAAAACCATCGCGTCGTGAATCTCGATCCCGCCGATCCGCTGTGGGTGGGCCACAAGAAACCGAGCGAAGATCACCCTACGGGCATTACGCATCGCGACAGCCTGAAAATGGACTGGAGCCACGGCCATAACAGCACGATCCACAACGGGATCAGCCGGATCGGCTTTTATACCGGCGGGCACGCCGCCCGGTTTCGCGATGAGGACCTGGCCGACAAGTGGGTGGAAAAGTCCGAAGAGTGGATCAAGCAGCACAAGGACGACGCGTTTTTCCTCTTCTTCGCCTCCCACGACCTGCACGTGCCCCGCATGCCCCACGAACGGTTCCAGGGTAAGTCGCGGATGGGCTACCGCGGCGATGCGATTGTCCAGCTGGACTGGTGCGTTGGCGAGCTGGTCCGGATCCTCAAGCAGCAGGGTCTGGAAGACAACACGTTGATCGTGTTCTGCTCGGATAACGGACCGGTGCTGGACGACGGCTACCAGGATGGGGCCGTCCAGCAATTGGGCGACCACCAGCCGGCCGGGCCTTATTCCGGCGGGAAGTACAAGATCCTGGAAGGTGGCACGCGTACGCCGTTCATCACCTGGTGGCCGGGCACGATCACGCCGGGCGTGTCGGACGAGGTGGTTTGCACGATTGATCTGGCGACCAGCCTGGCGAACCACCTGGGCGTCGAGATCCCGGAGGATGCCTGTCTGGACAGTCTGGATGTGATGGCGGCCCTGCTCGGCCGCCAAGGCGCTCAGGGGCGGTCACAGCTGATGGAACAGGACAACGGAGCAAGAGGTAATTACGGCTATCGTGCGGGCAAGTGGAAGCTACAGCGGCACGGGCCTGGCCAACCGAAAAAGAAAGCAACCAGCAGTCCCCCCGCCCCGCCCCGCTTTTCGCTCTATGACCTGGAGACGGACCCTGCGGAAAAACGAAATGTCGCCCAGCAGCATCCGCAGGTATTCGAAAGGATGAAAGCGGAACTGCAGCAGTTGCTGGACGATGGCCGCAGTCGCCTGGCCAGGCAGTAACCATCCGCACAGATAACGGTCACCCAAACAGCCAACGGAGAGGCCTGATGCCGCACACGGCTCTTTTTGTCACAACCATCCTGCTCAGTCTGGCCAGCACCGGGCTGGCAGCGGCTCCCCAGCCCAAAACGCGGCTGGCAAAACAACCGCCAGCCACGAAGGAAAGGGCCCAGAAAGCCGTCGGCAAAAAGCCGGAGAATCCGCTGCCCACCTTTGCCGATGTCGCCTACGGCAAGCACGAACGCCGATCTGAATGACTTCGTGGAGAAGACGCTGTTGGGCGAGTAGCCACATCCCGCTTTTCACCGCCATGGGGTAAATCACAGGTCTGGCGGTAGCGGGCCTCTGTGCAGCCGGCCCTCAGCTTGATGCACCCCCCAAAAAAAATTGCACGCTCAGCCTTTATGTTATTTTTGCGCATCGGTGCCGGGGATGGACCACCGCGTTGCGCTGGCAGTAAAATCCAAATAACGCGGTACCGGTCCGATGGCTGGCCAGACAGAACGTGCAGCGCACGTATTCCGACGCGGGCCTTTCCACAACTACCCATCACGGAGCCCAGAAATGAAAAAGCTAGTTTATTCGGTCGTGGCGTTGGCCCTGTTAACCGGCACGTCGTTCGCGGACGCGGAACGGGAAAAACATTTCAAAAGAATAGATGCCGACAAGAACGGCAAAATAACGCCTACAGAACATGCTGAATTTTGGGGCCGGTGGTTCACGCAAAAAGATAAAAACAAGGATGGGGCCCTCAGCTTTGAAGAGTATGATGACTCGAAAGTGATCCGAGCTTGTGACAAAAATAAAGACAACAAAATCGATACGGCCGAACATGATGCTTTTCGCGAGCGGCAATTCAAAAATTTCGATGCCAACAAAGATGGTCATGTGACCTGGGAAGAATTTTCCTAGCAGGCATGAATTGACCACGCGTTCGCAGGGTGACCGCCTATTCAGTTTGCATGAAAGGGGCTGTCTGTCCGCTTGTCGACGAGAATGGGGTTTTCTGTTGCCCCGGACACCCGGTGCCCATACAACCTTCGCGCGATCAGAGCGGATGACTTGCGTCTCTTTAAAGACTTTTTTTGACAGGATGAACAGGATGTGCAGGATCGGGTAAGAAGGTTTATCTCCGGTTCATGGGGCGGGCTTAAAAAGGGGTTCAGGCGGTTTGCGAAGATGACTGAGCAAGCTGTGGAAGGGACTTGTCTTGGAGAT
>WVZU01000244.1 GCA_011772275.1 Planctomycetales bacterium
TATCCGAGATCGTCGGCAAGGATGAACAGGATGTTGGGCAGTCCGTCGACCTGGCTTGAATGCAGCGGAGTGGATGCTGGCGTCAAAATAAACGCCAGCATCATCGCGAAAATAAAGTACCTGCGGGTCACCATCTTGTTTTCACCGAATTTCATAGACCACGAACCTACCGAAGCGCGGTATTCGGTTGGTGGATGTGGAAATGGATGTCTTGGAGCAACTAAACCGCTCATAAACGCTGATTGACACTGATAACTTTTTCTACTTTCTGATTAGCGCCTATCTGCGAAGATTAGCGGTTCCTCTTTGTTTTGGGGCAACAGGACGGTGCTTACCATTTCCCCAGCGGCAGAAAGTTCAGGACAACACTTCATTCTTTCTGGCTTTTCTTGTTTGGCACATGCATGCTTGTTTATGATCCTGGCAGTTATGGAGCTACTCGCTTTGGTGACCAGCGGCGAGTGCCAGTCTTCCCGTGGTGCGAACCGGAGCGGCAGTCCTTACGGGTCTGGGATGCCAAGGTCCCGGCAAATCTTTTTAGCAAGGTGGTCCGAGATTTCGTTGTGCCGCGGCACGGCGGATCGCTGTGCGTTGGCCCACCACGAATGTTTGCCGCCTTCGCGGATCAGCTCGCATCCATGATCCATCAGATGCCGAATCAGATCGCGACGCTTCACGGTTGGATCGCCACTTCCTCGTACGATGCTCCAGCCGCCTTGCGAGCATCTTCCCGATTCATCTCAATCGCCTCACCCAATGCTTCGCGCAGATTGGCGATCAACTCTTCACGGGTGGTGCCCTGCGAATTGACGCCGGGGACTTCTTCAATCCATCCAATCCACCAAGGTCCATCTTGCTGAATAACCGCTGTGTAGCTGGGCGCGGCCATGATTTCCTCGCTTCGTGACACGACTGCGGCACAACATGGGTTCGCCGTGAACCGCTGCGCGGACGCCTTATTCCTTATTTTACGTGCCCTCCTTTGGTACAATCAACCCGTTGCTGCCCCCCGATGCGATCGCCACGTACGGCGTCGGTGAATCCTTCCGTGAGCGGCGACTTACCGCAAGGACTGTGACAAACAGCGCACTCCAGCTATTGTTCGGGACGGCAAAAATCGACAGGCTCTTGTTGGATAACACAAGTTCCATCCTTGCGAAGGGTGGCAAGGGTCGGGCAAGGCCGGCGCCGGCCCGACGGATGGGCCTGTCCCCTGTTGCTGTGCCCGGGTAACCACGACAATACGCCACCGGCCGCGGACCCGGCCGACTTGCCCAGCACCCTGCCCAGGAACCCAACGTGTCGCGTGAATGGCCCACGAAATCGGATCGCGACTGGATCAACCCTCTGCGGGATTGGTCCACCGATCCGGAGGAAGTCGCCAACACGATCACCCACGGCACGGGGTTTTTGCTCAGCCTCGTGGGGGCCCTCGTGATGGCGGTCGAGGTGGTCCGCGGGGGAGATGCCTGGCGGATCGTGGGGTGTCTGGTCTATGCCTTCAGCCTGGTGGCCGTGTACGCGATGTCCACCTTGTCGCATGTGTGCGCGGACGTGCACCGGAAACACTTCTATCGCCGGCTGGACCAGGGCTTCATCTACCTGCTGATCGTCGGGACCTATACCCCCTTTTCCCTGGCCTTCTTGCGGAACGGGCTGGGGTGGCTGTTTTTGGCCGTGATGTGGAGCGTGGCGATTTTCGGCTTCCTCAGAAAGACGCTGCACGCCCACCGCGTCGATACCGTTTCGACCAGGCTGTATCTGTTGCTGGGCTGGATGCCGATCTTCGCCGGGTTTGCCCTGGCGGGCGTGGTTCCCGACGC
>WVZU01000128.1:0-7606 GCA_011772275.1 Planctomycetales bacterium
CGGACCGTTGGCCATCGTGAAGGGACGCAGCAACGCGGACATCGATGCGGAAATGTGGTTCGGCGAGATCTTGTGGTAGAGACCTTTGGGGACCACCGAAATCTCCCGTTGGCTGCCGTCGCGGTTCAGTGTGAGCGGCCGCAATAAGGCTCGCTGGTCAAACTGCGGGCCGCACTCGCAAGCCGGCTGCTGGCAAAAGGAACAGCAGTTCGGCAAGTTAGCGGCCGTGTCCGCCGGCGGCAAGCGAGTCGGCACAAACCACGCACTCCTTCTTTCCTGCCGGTCGCCGGCAACCGCCCGGGCAACCGGTCCCTCGGCAATCACGGCCCCAGCCGCAGCATCAACAGCCGCTGCCTCGACATCCGCGCCCCCAACAGCCCCTGTCTGCGCCACGTTTTTCCCAGACGGAGCCACCCACGGGGAGGACTCGTCGGGGGCCGAGGATGCCGTGTCCGAAACGCGGACAAACGACGTATCACCCACGGCCGGCAGTCGCCAGGGATGATCTTCGTCTTTGCTCGACCCCGCAGATCTGCCCGCCACCTGCCCGCTCGCCGAACCCTCCCCATCGTCGCCTGACAGCGTCGCTGTCAACACCCCGGCAACCATGGCGGATCCGGCCAGCAGCGATGCCGCATAGCGGATCAGCACCCGCGGCCGATTTGCCCCCCGTCTGTGCATGTCTGTCTCTCTGACCTGAGTAACTAGACGTCTAACTGTGGTACCTGGTGAACCGGCCAGCGATTGCCCACCTGGCCTCCGCTGGCGGCCGCAATCCGACCCAGCGAATCCCGCTGCGAAATAGGCTGCGAAATAGATGGCTCAGCCAAAACCTACCCGTAAAACATATTGTGTCGAACAGCCATAAAATGACGCTCGCGCAAAATGTAACGGTTGTAACGGTAAAATCGGTCGCCGCTCGGCCAATTCTTGATGCAACAGCCGCCAAAAACGCCAAGTAGGCACCGCTGGATTGTTAAACTTTGACGATTGCTCAAAATCGAGCGTTAATTTGGGTGATTTGAGAATCATGCAGGTTTTGCCTAGTTTTTTCTGATTGGGCTGACTCTTAGCCCCATTCAGTTTTCACTGGCCCCACTGCGGGCCCCCGTCGATCGTTAAATCGTAACGGATATGCCGATCGTTCCGAATTTGCTGATCCTTCCGGTCCCGCCGTGTTGACTGGAAGCAGGCGGTCGGAACGGAAGATCCGGCTGACCCCACCGCTGGGGCCACTCGTTTTGGCTTGTCACTCGTTTTGGCTTGTCGGGAAGGGGGGCACGCGTCGGGTTTCCCTGCGGCGGGTGGATCCGTTGTGGCAGCACCCAACAATCTATTGAAGGGAATGAGAATCCGATGAGTTCGGAAAGATTTGCAAGGCTGATGACAACCGTCACGGGGACACTTTTGTGCGCGCTGACCGTGTTTCCAAGCAGCTCAGCGAGCCAGGACCCGTTTCCCGCCAATCCGCTCCGCGCGGCGCAAAAGGTTGGGTTTACCACAGGGGTATCCCCTTCAGGGCCTGCGGCAGGGATCACCTCAGGGCCGAGTCCGGCGAGCCAGATCGCCGTGACGCCGGACAATACAGCCGCTTTGGCCGCCGCCCTGTTTTACCCCACCCCGACCTGGTCGGATGAAGACCAATCGGTCCGGGCCACGGATTCCCCCGCGGCTGCCCCTCCGGCGCAACGGGTCGAGCAGTCGCCTGCCAGCAGTCAGCAGGAAGCCCTCTTGCGGCACCTGCTGGCCGAGCCGGCCGTTGGNNTCCTCCGGAGCCCCTTCCGGCCGATCCACCACAACTTGGCTCGGCCACCGACCCGCAACCGGTCCACATGGCCGACGGCAGGGATTGGTTGGGTTGCGACGAGTTGGGTTGCGACGGTTTGGGTTGCACCGGGTTGGGTTGCGACAAGTCGGGTTGTGACGGGTCAGGTTGTGACGACGGCTGTGCCGTTTGCTCAGCAGGCTGTCTCAGCGGTCCGATCTGGGATGTGGGTACCGAGTTCACGTTCCTGGCACCCAACATGAACGATGCCGAAGTGCGTTACGACATCAACGACTATGTAGCTCCGGTAACCCATTCCTTTGTGGTGGATCATTTGGATTCCCTGTTTGCCGCGCCCCGTTTCTGGGTAGGCGTGCAGGGCGAATGTTGGGGCATCGTGGGTCGTTTCTGGAGGATGACGGCCGGGCACGCCGGCCACAATCCGTTTTTCGTGCCCGGCACCGGAATCCGGACCGGCTACGATGCCGACAACCTGGTCGACGCCTACGCGATTGACCTGGAAGTCCGTCGCACGTTTTGTTTCCACGCCAACAAGCTTTACCTGGGGCTGGGCCCTCGTTATGCGCACTTCGAGCAGGACCAGTCGGTGACGGCGTTTGCCCTGGTGGAGGACGACATCCTGACGGGAACGGCCCGTTCCAATCGCCATGCCTACGGCACCGGGCTCTCGTTGGCCTTCGGCGGACGCCGACCCTTATTCTGCAACTCGTGTGCTCATTTGTTTTTCAACATGCGAGCGTCGATTCTGTGGGGTTGCACGCACGCGGAAGTCCAGACCAGTGCCAGTTTAGTCGATCCCTCGGCCACCGCGGCCTCCTACAACGGCGCCGCTGTCGGTGTGAACGACGACCTGTTCATCGGCGAGATCCAGTTGGGGATGGAGTGGGATTACCAGCTGAAGTGGCTGCCCGCCAACGCTTTCTTCCGCGTGGCGGCCGAATATCAGTACTGGGATGCCAGCCAGGGCTATGCCGTTTCGACTTCGTTTGCCGACGAGGCTGGCGTGGTCGCTTCGACCGCTTTTGCCGAAGCGGACGGCCTGCGGATGAACTTGATCGGCTTCACGATTGGTACGGGATTAACCTGGTAGCGGAAGGCCCCGTTTTCGCGGAAGCGCAGCAAAACGCCCTGTGGATGAACCACAGGGCGTTGCTGCATCATCGGCAGTTCGGCGTCGACCAACGGCGCCATCCCACTGCTTAGAATGCGTAAGCGGACGAAGAACCGCCAGCACTGATCGTCTTGGTATACGTCCGAATTTTCGTTTCGACGTGATCATTGTAGCTGTGGACGGTTCTCTTTTCGAAGGTTTTGGTAGCGATTGAGATGTTTTCACCACCCGCCTTGTACTTGCCTTCGGCCAGGTAGAAGTTAAGCGAGCCGCCTCGGGCCCCCTCATGATCGAGCATCGCAAGGCTCAAACCACCCGCGGTGACCCACGGCTTGTCGCCATTGTGTTCGTGCAGGTCAGGGGGATCTGGCATCCAGCCCTTACCGCGGATGGCCACGGCGTCGCTGTCCGACAGGATCTGCATCCCGGACAACCCCATGTCGTCCAGCACGCTGGTGGAAGGAAGACCTTCGTCCGCGAAGGTACTGGCTGTCAGGAGGCAAAATGCCCCCAAGCATCCTAGAAGCACTCTCTTCATCGCTGCTCGTCTCCCGTTGCAAAAAGTAACAAACCTCAAAAATACGTCTACTTGCCAAGTGCAGAAGTCACCCGGGGGGCGACAAAGTTCCATCCTAGTTGGCCAAATCACGGCGCCAACAAAAATTCCGCGAAAATTTAGCGGACCGCTTCGGTAGCGGGTCGGATGGGAGGGCGCTGAGAATGCAACCAGTCTTGCCGTCACGGGTTGCGCACCGAGCGGCCTGGCGGGGCCTGCCTGGTCCCGCTGCGGTCTCTCCCGACAAAAAAACAGGCACCGCCTTCAGACTCCCAAGGCGATGCCCGTTGTAAAAATGATGGGTTGTTCGTCGGCCTCTTTGCCCGTCAATCCCTTTCTTACGAACAACCCATACTGTTGCCACAGTTATAACAAAGATAACAGTTTCCGCTACGGACGGTAATCGCGCCACAGGCGCCACAGAGGGGGGCATCGGCCTGGAACTTGGAAAACTGGTCGCTTCGCAGGGTGTGCGACACCTTGCTGATCCCCGCCTGCTCCAGCCGAGCCTCCATCGCCCGGCCGGTGGCACCTTGCCCGTTGCCGTGATGACCGTTGCGTGATTTGCCGTTGGTCGCCTGGCCAGTGCGGGCCGATCCTTGACCCCGGATTAGCCCGCCGGCCTCCATGGCGACGGGCCTGGTCTCGGTTTCCGAGTCCTCCTCATCCCCTTCTGGAACCTTGCCGGGGCCACCCCCGTCGCCTCCCCGTCCCTTTTCGGCGACACCCTCCTCGACCGGCAACCCCAGATTGGCTTCGCGGTAACCGGGAATGAACTGGCAACCCAACCAGCGGAAAATGTAATCCACGATGCTCTTGGCATTGCGGATGTCGGGGTTCTTGGTGAAGCCCATGGGGTCGAACCGCGTATGGGAGAACTTGTTGACCAGCACTTCCAGCGGCACCCCGTACTGGAGGCAGATGGAAATCGCCGTTCCGAAACAATCCATCAGGCCACCGATGGTACTCCCTTCCTTGGCCATGGTGATGAAGACCTCACCCGGCCGCCCATCTTCGTACAGCCCGACGCTCAAATAGCCTTCGTGCCCGTCGATACTGAATTTATGGGTAATGGACGAACGGGTATCCGGCAGTCGCTCGCGGCGCGGCGCCGCCTTCTGCTTCTGCTCGGCTCGGTCGGCCTCGGTCGATGTGGCCAGCGGCTGGCTCTGCTTCGACCCGTCGCGATAGATGGCCAGGGCCTTCAGTCCCAGTCGCCAGCCCCAGGTGTAGGCTTCGGCGATGTCCTCCACCGTGGTGGTGGATGGCATGTTGACCGTTTTGGAGATGGCGCCGGAGAGAAACGGTTGAGCGGCGGCCATCATTTTGACGTGGGAACGCCAGTCGATCGAACGACCGCCCCCCGCCGGCTCGAAGGCACAGTCAAACACCGGCAGGTGCTCTTCTTTCAAATCCGGGGCGCCTTCAATCTTGTCATGCTGGTCGATGTAAGCCAGGATCGACTCGATATGCGGCTGGTCGTATCCCAGCCTCTTCAGGGCGATCGGCACGCTGCGGTTGACAATCTTCAACATGCCGCCGCCGGCCAGCTGCTTGTACTTGACCAGGGCAATATCGGGTTCGATGCCGGTCGTATCGCAGTCCATCAAAAAGCTGATGGTGCCGGTCGGGGCGAGCACCGTGGCTTGAGCGTTGCGAAAACCGAAGCGCTGGCCATTTTCCAGGACCTGGTTCCACAACTGCCGAGCGGCATCTTTCAGGTCCACCGGACAGGCCCCATGGATCTGATCGACCGCGTCCCGGTGCATCCGCATCACATCCAGCATGGCGTCCCGATTGACTTCAAAACCTTCAAAGGGCCCCAAGGCGGCGGCCATTTCCACACTGGCCAGGTTCGCCGCCCCATGCAACAACGCCGTGATCGCCCCGCAGATTCCATACGCCTCGTCGGAATCGTACGGATGACCCTCCGTCATCAACAGGCTGCCCAGGTTGGAATAACCCAGACCCAACGGCCGGAAGCGGTGGCTGTTTTCCGCGATCGCCTTGGTCGGATAACTGGCGTGATCGACGAGTATTTCCTGAGCTACGAAGAAGACGCGGCAGGCGTGCTCGAACCGCTCGGTGTCAAACAAACCATCTTCCCGGCGGAACTTCATCAGATTGATGCTGGCCAGGTTGCAAGCCGTGTCGTCCAGGAACATGTATTCACTGCACGGGTTACTGGCATTAATCCGTCCGTCTTGGGGGCAAGTGTGCCAGCGATTGATGGTCGTGTCGTACTGCACGCCCGGATCGCCGCATTTCCAGGCATTGCTGGCCATGCGTTGCATGATCTCGCGCGCCGGGTAGGTGGGCCCTGGCTGGTTGAGATCGGTCACCCAATGCGTCGTCCAGTCCCGATCCTCGACGACCGCATTCATGAAATCGTCGGTGACGCGGACCGAAAGATTCGCGTTCTGGAACATGATCGAACTGTACGCCTCGCCGTTAAAATTGGCGTCGTAGCCACCTTTTTCGATCAACACATGCGCCTTGGCCTCTTCCTTGGCCTTGCAGTCAATGAACTCCATGATGTCCGGGTGCCAGACCTTCAGCGACTGCATCTTGGCCGCTCGGCGCGTCTTGCCGCCGCTCTTGACGACCGCCGCAATCTGATCGTAGACCCGCATAAACGACATCGGACCCGACGGCCTGCCGCCCCCGGAAAGCTTTTCCCGATGCGATCGCAGCGTCGACAAATCGGTCCCCGTGCCGCTGCCAAACTTGAACAACATCGCCTCGCTGGTCGCCAACCCCATGATGGCTTCCATGTTGTCGTCCACGCTCTGAATAAAGCAGGCCGACCCCTGGGGATACTCATAAGGGTTTTCCGGCTGCTGGGCCTCACGCGCAGTCGCGTCCCAATGCCAATTGCACTGAGCGCCCTGGACACCGTACTGGTGGTGCAAACCCACGTTGAACCAGACGGGCGAATTGAAGGCACCATGCTGGTGCAGGCACAACCAGGTCAGCTCGCGATAGAAGTTTTCGCCGTCTGCAGACGACGCAAAATAGCCGTCCTGCAGACCCCAGTCCGCAATCGTGCGACTCACCCGATGAATCAACTGGCGAACACTGCCCTCACGCTCAGGCGTGCCCACTTCACCATAAAAATACTTGCTGACCACGACATTGGTCGCCAGCTGACTCCACCCCGCCGGGATCTCCACGTCGTGCTGCTCAAACAACACCTCACCCGATTCGCCCCGAATCTCCGCCGACCGCCGCTCCCACTCGACCGTCTCAAACGGGTCCTGGACCCCGGCGCCACAGAAAAGAGGGTCAAAACGCAGACCGCCCCCACGCCCCTCTACCTCGCGGTCCCCCCGGTCAAACAAACTGCGTGTGGATACGTCCATTTCTGCGGTCGCCATCGCGTGAATCCTTTCATGCTAAAAAGAGGACGGGCATCCCAAATTGCTGTATAAAAATACACCATCAATCCGCCTGCCAGCCATCATCTCCCGGCCAAAATGTCCCGGCTGCGCTGTCCCAGCCTCGATACCTCCAACGGTCGGTCCCCTGGCTGCAGAAAGCCAAACTGAGTGACTCTACCCCCCCAAAGTGACTAAACATGCGAGAGCACCAATATATTGTAGTCGATGCCCGATGGACTACAACATGATGGTGAAAGAGCAAGATTTTAAACCCAAATCGCTGGCCGTCAATCACGCTTTAAAACTTTTTGCAAGTTCTTGTCTGACTGGGAATTACCACTGCTGGCCGATGCTAGCACCGTTGCCACCCCCTGGCCGTCCCCCGCGCCGCGGCCCTTATTTCACAGTGCTTTGGGATTCCTGCCGCCGGTGATGAAAGTCCAGGGGCCGAAAAAAATTTTTTGAAATTTTTTTCTTCTGCCAGAAAGCGGCGAATACAGGACCGGGCCGGCTAACAATCACCACGGAGATGGAAACCGTCTCCCACCCTTTTCCCAGCCGGCTGGCCGCGGGAACAATCACCCGCGGCCAGGCGTTTTCGCCTCCAAGACCCAGAGGTCAACACACACCACCGGCCTGTACGCACCCCAAACGCCGGGGTCGCTCGACCCTCGACCAGGGACCGCCCCAACGACCGTGGGCTTACGCATCCGCCCGATTGCTTGACCCCACACACCACTTGCCGCAGACTGAGTGGATGCAGATCCAGGTCG
>WVZU01000128.1:7664-9818 GCA_011772275.1 Planctomycetales bacterium
ACCGACCAATTTTCAACGCCGTGGCAAGCCGCACGGGACGCATTCAAGCCCCGCCATACAGGAGACGGACCGGCCGGTGCCCGCCAGCGAGGGCTTGGCGGCGAAATCGGCAGCCCGGCCCCCACAGCCACAACCGCCGCCGTGGCAGAGCGACGCCTCGGACGGGGCCGAAAACCGGCTCTCCCCTCCGACCGCTGCCGCCAGCCGGCCGGCTCCCATCGCCCCGCCGGTCGATCGACAAGCTCAGCCTCTGCCCACCGCGGGCGGCCCCACAGAGGACCGGCCCGCCGGACGGGTCCCCACCACCACCGCGACCGCGGTTCCGATCAACCGGGCTGCGACCGCCCCCCTGGCGGGTGACCCGACGCCGGGCGGCGGCCCGCCGCCGCTGCTGGTCTTTGACCTCCAGCAGCCGCCAGAAAATGCCGCCTACCAGGCACAGCGCGGCAAGATGGTCAGCCTCCGCTGGCTGGCCGCTCTTTTGTTATGCATTTCGCTGCTCAGCGCCAGCCCGGCGGCAAAATTCTCCGGGCTGGCCAACGCCCCCTCCTGGGCGATCCTGGTTCTGGGGATTGCAGCCCTGCAGATCATTTACATCTCCTGGATGGTCACGCTGCCCGACTGGAGCACGGTGTGGGTCCTGATGCTGGTGTTCGCCTGTTCGGCCGCCCTGTATGGCTGTGGGCTGGCCATCGTCCTGGTCGCTCAGCCCACGCCAGACATGCCGCTGCAGTTGTACAGCGTCCACCACCTGGCGGTACCCTGGTGCGCGGCGATGGTCCTGCTGGCGTTCCTGGGCGCCTACCTGTGTGGCCGTTTCAGCTCACGCTGGTACCGCGGCTATGCACTGGCTCTCAAGACCTCGCCTCACTCGTAGCCCATCGTGACGACAAGAGGACACAACGCGTCGCCTCAGCTTCCAGCTTGTCAGCTCGTACGCTGACCCGCGGGCGTTTGCCTCAGCCAGTCGGCGAGCAGGAAAACAGAAAAAAGTGTGACACGCGGCGGCGATGCGATCCGCAACTGGCGGGCTGCCTTTTTTCACCTTAGGGGCTGCAGGTCCGCCGGCTTGACACCCTGGACGTAGTTGCCGAGGCCGAACGGCCTAGGCTGGTACAAGCCCACGATGTCGACGTTGGCCCGCGGGGGGACTTCCAGGTCCAGGCACCACAAGGCGGCATTGACCAACAGGCGCCGAAACCCTTCACTTTCCAGGTCCACCGAGGAACCCATGGTGGTACAGAAGACTTTGGCGACGTTGCCGGTTTCCCCTCGGTAATTGCGCAGCCACGCCACGGGCATCATGGGATCGTTCTTCTTGCCCTCGACCGGTTTCGCATCGGCGGTCATACCCGCCAGCACCTGGCCCCACAGGAGGATTTGGTCGTCATCCCGCAGTCGCTTGATCCCGTAGACATCGGTCGGCCCCCAGATGTCTGTACAGCCGCGGAGGATGGGGTGCTCTGCCGTCTCCTGGTTGATCACCCCCCGCGTGCTCTCGTGACCGTGGTGCCCGTGGTGGCTGACCCAGGTATCCCCCAACACCGCCTGCCCGAATCCGCCGGGCGGATCCTTGCTGCGCCAATCGTACTTGGCGTAGGGGCTGGACCGGTCCCGGTAATGGAACGCATGGGTCGCGGTGCGCAAGCCGATCATGGGCTTGCCCGAGTTCGCGAACTCGACAATCGGCTTCATCTGCTCGTCAGGCAAATGCCGAAACCGCGTGAACAGCACCATGAGGTCCGCGTCAGCCAACTGGTGCGTACCGGGAATGTTCTGTTGATATTCCGGCTTGATGGTGCCGTCTTGGGGATCGATAGCGAACAGGACGGTGCACTTGAAGCCGTGTCGAGCGGCGAGGATTTTGGCAAGCTGCGGCATCGCCTCCTCGCTGCGATACTCGTCGTCACCGGTGACAAACAGGATGTGCTTGCCGCGTCCCGGCCCTTTTTCGCCCTCGTAAACCACCCACGGGTCATTGCCCGCAGCCGACGAGGTGGCCAGGAAGACCATCCCGCCCATGGTGACCAAAAACGTGGCCAGCAAGTTCGCACCGCTCATGAAAATGCCTTTCTCGTGAAAAACATAGCTCGTGTAGCTACCGTTCCGCCAGGAAAATCCTCTGTCCTTTATTTCATTTTAGTGAATCGGCGT
>WVZU01000128.1:9827-10015 GCA_011772275.1 Planctomycetales bacterium
GCGTCTCGTTGGCAGGCAGCCATCATCCCCTCAGGATCGCCCCGCCCACGCACCCGGAGTTTTCACTAAATTCGCAATCCGCGACGGGAAATCTTTGCCTGGCCAGGAAGAGGACCCGATTTGGACCGTCAGGCGTATCGATCTTAGCTGCAGCCTCCAATGGCGACGTCGGACGCGGCCAGGCAGAG
>WVZU01000128.1:10066-11150 GCA_011772275.1 Planctomycetales bacterium
AAAAGTCTGAGGCGTCCGCCTCAGGAACGGCGATCTCCCAAAAAACCAGTCGCCGGGCGGCGAGAGGCTACAGCCTGGGGCGCCAGGTCCAGGTCCGGCAGGCCTTAAGAAAATCATGTCGCGAGGCGACGGCAGGCTTTTCCACGGGATGGGGCTAAATCCAGGCTGCCGCGGGTTGCAGCATCAACTTCCGGTAAACCTCCACACCGCGGTGCAGGTCGTCCAGCGTGAGGTATTCTTGGGCGCTGTGCGCTTGAGCGATCTGGCCGGGGCCCAGCACGATTGCCGGCAGCCCGGCACTGGCGAAACTGCTGGCGTGCGTCCCATACTTGGCCCCGACAGCCTCTGACGCCATGTCCAGCGAATCCAGCACACGACCGATACGGCTGGCGAATTCGCGATTCAAATCGGGCGACAGCGCAGGCTCGATAGTCGGCGGATCTTGAACCACCTCCAGGTCCGTGTGCTGCTGGCGTACCCGCTCTAAAATCGATTCCACCGCACCTGCCACCGCCCTGCCATCCTCACCCGGCACAGTCCGCCGGTCCAACCAGATTTCACAAGATTCCGGGATGACATTGATCAGTGTCCCGCCGCGGATCAGGTTCACACTGCATTGAGCCTTGCCTACCAGGGGATGCGATGCGTCCAGGGTCGGGATGTACTGCCGCTCCAGAGCGTCCATCACGATCGTCATGCTCCGGATCGCCGAGCGACCTTGGGGGGGATCGGAGGAATGAGCGGCCACGCCTTGGGTACGGATCCGCCAACGGACGGTGCCGTTGTGAGCCGTCACCATCCGCAGGCTGGTCGGCTCGCCGACCACTACACCCGCCGGACGCCAACCCAGCCCCTCCAGGTGGTGATCAACAAACGCCCGCACCCCGCTCCGTCCGGCCTCTTCGTCGATCGTGTAAAGAAGGGCCACATTGACCTCCAACCGCCGCTCTGCGACCGCTTCCTTCAGTGCCCACAGCATGGCGGCCCCCGTCCCCTTGGTGTCGCAGGCACCCCGCCCAAAGATCCGGCCGTCGGCAACTTTTCCCTCAAACGGTTCGATGGTCATTCCCTGCACATCCACCGT
>WVZU01000302.1 GCA_011772275.1 Planctomycetales bacterium
CGGCGCGCCGGGATTAACCGCTAGGTTCCTGGTTCGAGTCCAGGCCGAGGAGTTCTTTCACCTTCTGTGCAGCCGTCACCCACTTCCGTGACGCAAGCCAAGAGGCTGCGAATGGTCAGTCTCCGCGGCTTGGAGTGTGCTGGCGACTGGATTTTTTGTTTAGCGCTCAGAGTACCAAAGGCAGGCTAGACAACACGACCATTTCTGTCAGGGTCGCCGTGGCAGGGAAAAGGACCTTCGGACACGCTGATCTGCCGCAGTTGCTTTAGGATCAAGCTGTATAAGTCCAGCAGTTCGGTGGCGTGGCAGAGGGATCGCTTGTGGATGATCTCCTGCTGAACCTGCCGGTCAGGCACGCCCAGGGATCTGAGGATGTGGCGAGCATCGTCCCAGGTAGGCAGCCACGTCATCAGCTGCAGGAATTTCTGCTCCCCGCCTACCGCCTTTAAGAAACAGTCGTAATTCAAGATCAAGTAGACGTGATCCTGAAATGGAGAAGACGGTTTAAAGGCATGCGTTGGATCGTAAAGGAAGTGCCCAGCGGCCGGTTTCCAGGCAAGGCCCGCCGCTTTGAGTTCTCCAGCAAGCGCAAGCTGATTTTGCGTGAATTGCATCGATAAATCCTCACCTTTTGAATGCCAGCCATTTCCGCTGCGACTAAGGCGCCCTGGTCTGCGAAGTGCACCGCTCAATGGGTGGTGTGTCGGCAGTCCCCGTTTGATGGAGAGATGCCAGAAACGATCGACGCGCGTGCCGCAGAATCAGCAGGAAGGGAAGCCACCAGATCAAATCATTGGTGAGGATGGTCCAGCCGGCTACCCCCGGCAGCGTCCCCCGCATCAGAGAGAGGGAAAATCCCAATGGACCAAGAATCTTTCCCAGGAATCCGACCAGCACGATCGGCCAATGCCGGGCAGGATCAAAGGCGGCGATGGCGTACCCGATCCCATAAACGCCGACGATCATCCCGATGCACTGCCACAGTTCCGGGTAGCGGGGAGGCGCCATGCCAGCCCAGCGAAAGCCAGCTTGCGGAAAAGCAATCACCGCGGCTCCCCATCCCAGGTTGTAGGCTGCTGCAGCCAGCAAGGACCACTTCATCCAGGAAGGAGTCTTGTTGTGGGGCGAGGCACGGGTCATGGGACTGGGTTCTTCCAGAAACGCGGGCCGGCGGTCCGGGCANNGGTCCGGGCAACACATAAGGAATGTCAGAGTACCTGTTTTGCAGGCGAGCTTATCCTACCGCTGGCCGGAGGGTGGGAAAGGATAGGGACCGACTCAAAAGGTCGCTCTACGTCCTCTCGCAGAGCTTCCAGGGGGAAATTTTCCCCAAAGAGAAAGTCCGTTTAAAATAAAATCACTATTCTTGCGCATTTTCGAAAAGGATGCTCAATGACCCCTACCGGCAAGGCCGTATTCCGATGCAAGCTCGCGCAATTTGCCGATGGCTCGTTGAGCCAATCGCTGCACGCGTTCCTTGCAGACGTCCAGCCGGGTAGTGAGTTGCGCGGACATTACCTTGCGACCACCTTCGATGTCGAAGCTGCATCGCGCGAAATTTCGGATAGTTCATCTGCCGGAAAAAGGCACGTTCGTTACCCGACCTGAGGGCGGGGGTTTCGCACAACCGCATGAGTTGCGGGGGCAGCCCTGGCAAGGTGGTGGACACGTCGACGATGTCGGCCTGCTCGACAGCCTTCAAACGGGCCACTTCCAGCCAGTCGCACAAATCCTCCTTATCCTGGAAAGTCGGGTGAGGTAGGAAGCCGGCCGGGCGTCGATCGATGCGGGCGAGACGGCCGCTGAACAGGTTGTTGGGGGGAGCGGCTTGCTGGGAGCCGGCCTGCGGGTGCTGCCGGTTTGCTGGGGGGTGTGCCACGGACATGACCGTCTTTTCTGCCGAGACCATGAATAAATGGAAATATGTGCAAGATGACCTTAGTAAGTGACCGGAAAAATGCTGTCAAGACAACGCCCTTCTGGGACGCTGTTTCGAAAAATTTTAACTTAAGATTTAATAGCTGGTTACGATATTTTTCGTAGCATCTAGGCCCATCGATTGCAGGATGGTTGTTGCCTGTGTCCTTGCATATCATCTAAAACGTTTAAAGGGCGGCCAGGCCGCTCGTTATGCCCGCTTGCCCTGGGGCCTCGTGTGCCCCACCCAGGTTAAGCCTTGGCAGGTTAAGATAGATTCATGCCGTGATCACCTCGCAAGGACCAGCTTCGAAGAACGATTGTCAGAACTCGGAGGGTTCCCTGGCCCGGATCCGCCGGGTCGGCTACCTACCCGCAGGGCTAGGTTGCGTGGCCCTGGGGGTCTTGGGAGTTGTGTTGCCTGGGCTGCCAGCCACGCCCTTTCTGTTGCTGGCCAGTTACCTGCTGGCCAGGTCTTCCCCTCGGCTGAACGAGGCCCTCCTCCGCTGGCGGTTGGTCGGCCCCCTCCTGCGAGATTGGCAGCTTCGCGGCGGGGTGGATCCCGTGGTGAGGGTGCGGGCCACAATCGTTGTGCTGCTGGTCGTGGCAACGACGTTGTATTTCTCCGGATTGCCGACACCCTGGCGACTGGGAGTGGCCGCGATCGCGCTGGTCGGCATTCTCGTAATCTGGCGGTTACCCGATGCCCGCTGACTAGTCCTGCAGAGCCTGGAGGCTGTTCGACCAAGCCGGCAGACCACACCGTGGCCCCTGTTGGTCGTGTTCCCAGCCGGCGTTTCGTGGGGCGCACTCTGGGGATGCCTGCCCGAACTGTTTTGAGCCGGCGCCGGTCTGCCCCGAAGTGGCCCACGCGGCTTTCATAATGCGCGTTACATCAAGATGGGCTTACCAAGCTGCCGACGAACAATCACGAACTGTCCGGCATGCATCATAGGGTGGATGGCGATCAGCGTGAACATATCACCCATGGTAGGCGCAAAATCGCGGAAGTCCTCCGGCGCCGGGCTGTCGAAGTCTTGCTGGCCGTAGCTTTCCAGGGCCGCCAGAGATGCTGAGCGAACCTTGTCGAAAAGTTCGAGGTACGTTTGTTTGGCGTGGAAACTTGCCGGATCGTCATTACCGGATTGCTCTTTAGAATGGGCATCGGCAAACCCCTCAGGCAGCTCGATCCCTTGTCCAGGGGCGACCTTTTCCAACAATTGGACCTCGGAAGCGATCAGGTGACCCAACTGCCAGGCCAGATGATTGCAACCCTCGCCAGGACGACGCATGAGATCGGCGTCGTCAAGATCACTGACGTAGGCTGTGAGGACCATGGAACTGAGATTGGCAGACGAGCGGATTGCATCTTTCGCGTTCATGGGGAATGCTCCGAGAGAGAAAACGTCGGGAGATGGGAAAGGGGTCACTATCCGGTAGTCTAGCATAAGCGGCCCAACATGTTGTCAGGCTGGTCAGGCGAGCGGGTGGGTCTGCCGGTCGCCAATCCGGACCAGGAGGAGCCGCAGCGAGCCGCAGGAGTACCCCTGTTCTTGCCAGCGACCGCTCTGTTTCATGACAGCAATCCCCAGCTGGACAAGTCTCGCGCCAGTTGGCGCGTGTCGGTGAAACGAACCGCTCGCATGCCAACCTGCCGAGCGGCGTCAACATTTTCCTGACGGTCGTCGATGAAGATGCAACCTTCCGGCGTGGCGTTCAAGGTGGCCGCGGCTTGAAGGTAGGCTGCTGCCTCGGGCTTGCGAACCCCCGTACGGCAGGAGACGAATGTCCAGGAAACGTACCGCGAAATATTCAGTGCCTGCTCGATCAATTCGTACCAGATCGAGTAATTGGACAAGGCGTGCATTTCGTGTCCTGCCGCTTTCAATTCCGCCAGAAGCGCTTCCATCCCGTCGGTCCAGCGATAGGCTTTCCGCATTTGTTCGCGCAGTCCCTCGCCGTCGCGACAGGGACCCTCCCGAAAGAACCGCTGGAAGTACTCGTTCTCGGAAATCATCGCCAGCTCGAATTCAATCCACGACGTCGGATGCTTCGCTTCCAGGAATTCTCGATGGGACATCCCAAAAAATTTCGGCATGACTTCCAGAAACGGTTCGCTCACCAAGGTTTCCATCACGTCGAACAGCAGGTAGGGACGGTCGAGGGGCTTCATAGCGGGTCGCTTGGGGCGGCGTGCTGGGGGAGCGTGGCGTCAACGGGACGTCCTTGCGACGTCGTCGCTGCCGCAAAGAGCGAGCGACCGCCGTCGAACGGCAGGCCGTCTCCGTGATCCATGGACTCTCCACCAGCGATTATACCGTGCCGGCGATCGTTTCGGGACGGTTGTTGAACTAGGCCAGCTTCGCGTGGATCATTTGTGGTTCGTCCTAAAAAGTCGTGGGTATCACCACCGGCGCTACAAGCAACATTTTCCAAAATTTCATTACACGACGATCATCCCACCACTGGACTTTTACCTCATGGCAACAGGATAAAAGGAGCGGTCGCTGAGCTACGATTGTGTTCGTGAGAGTCGTCAGGCGACGCGATGCGACCGCGGCGAACGGAAGTGTGAGCCAGGCTTATCAAGGACAACGAAGCCGCGGCGGCTGTTCCAGCTGGTGCTGATCCTCTATCTGAGGCTGGTCCATGGCGACATGCTTTGGCAAGCCATGGCGGTCGGTGAGGCCCAACATGGGATACTCTGGCGAAAAGCCGGCGGCCTGCTGCTACTGACGACCGCGGCTTTCCTGTTCCCTTGGACGACGCGGCACAACCTTTATTTACTGCACGCCACTTTCTCCCCAGGGTGCCGGCCCACAACGACTGACGCGACGCCACACTGTCAGGGGCGCGCGGATATGCCCGCCGTACGACAAAAGATCGGTGACCATCTGGAGCGAATCAAAGCGGAAATATCCCATTGACGCGGTCTGTTTCCAGAACCTGCCCATGGATGCCGTCAGGCCTGCAAAGACTTCTGCCGGATTGCCGCACTACGAAGGGGGTATCTCGTCTATAACGGGGTTGGTCAGCTGACCGATGCCTTCGATGGCAACGGTGACCGTGTCGCCGTGCTGGAGGAAAACTGGTGGCCGGCGAGCGGCGCCGATGCCAGGGGGCGTGCCGGTCAGAATCACCGTGCCTGGCAGCAGCGTCGTGCTGCCACTGAGGAATTCGATCAGTTGAGGAACAGAAAAGATCATGTCGCCTGTATTCCAGTCTTGCATGACCTGGCCGTTCAGGATCGTTTTGATCTGCAGGGCGTTGGGATGGGTGATCTGATCGGTGGTGACCAGGCAGGGCCCCAGCGGTGCAAAGGTGTCGAACGTCTTGCCGCGACACCACTGGCTGCCACCCCACTCCAGTTGCCAGTCCCGCGCGCTGACATCGTTCGCACAGGTGTAACCCAGCACATGATCCAGGGCATTGTCCTGTGAAGCGTTTTTGCAGCGCTTGCCGATTACCACAGCCAGCTCGCATTCGAAATCGACTTTGTCGCTCCGCAGCGTGCGGGGCAGTTCGATCGGATCAGCCGGGTTCTGCACCGCTGACGACGTCTTCATGAACACCACGGGACGATCAGGAATTGGCATANNGAGCCCGATGCAGAGGATGTCGACCGGTTGGACCGGCGCCAGTAGCTTGGCCGGCTGGGCCAACTGCCCCGTGTCCCGATAATCACCATAGATGTCCCCCTCAATGCGCGTGATCGCTCCCTCTTCGTGATGGCAGCCGTACTCTACCAGGCCCCTGGCGGTTAGAAAGCGCACTATTTTCATCAGTTCACCTGGCTGATTATAGTCACGCCACCTGACCCTTTGGCAATCCAGGCAGTCGGGGCGGGTTTGGCACAGGTTCGCTTCTTTCCCCCGACCAACACCGCTTCCCTTCCGTCCCTGCACGTTCGGGCAGGGCTGGCCTGAGTGTCTTACGCCTTACGCTGCGCGGGACGGGTTGCGGGGAAAAACCGAAGCTCAGGAAGTCTTCTTTTTCATCCGGGACCGGCCACAGCCCGCCGAACGAACGGCTGGTGGGTGTCCCGTCGGATGCAGCAGGCCGGTCTTTCCCCCGAACTTGCACGTCCTTCCGGCCTGCCCTTTGCGGCCGTCGGATGCAGGGATCTGGCCGAGGTGCAAAAAGTTTCCTGGAAGCAGCCAGAGGGTTTGGCAGCAAAGGGGAAAATGTATTGCGGAATTTCTGCCGGACCTCTTGGGGATCAGGAGCAGTCCGGACCCCGAAAAAATCGGTCGGGAAACCAGTTGTGCCCGCCCGGCCTGGCAAGGGGCCGCAAAGAGACGGTGTGTCGGATGGAACGGCCCGGGGTCGACCGGCGATGGTTTTAGAACGGGTGGTGCGGGTACAGGCCAGGTGGGCTTCAAGCGTCTGACGGCCTGATTTATACCGATTCCGTCGGGTCGACGATCAGCTGGGTTTTGGACAATTTGTCGACAGCGATCGGTTTCGCGGCCGCTTGATGGTCCGGGCCTGGTTCGTCGTCGCCAATCTTCGCCGCTTGGTCCGCTGCGTGGAACGGATCGGTAGCTGGTACGTGATCTTTTGAGACGGCAGCCAGTCCCCCTGCCAAGCGCAGGAATTGATATCCCCAGATTCCGCCAAGCCCCAAGGCCAGCAGGCTGAACAGGTAGAAGTCTTCTTTCGCAGAAGAGGACATCTGGATCAGCAGATAGGCGGTGATCAAGGCAGTTGCCGCCAGAAGCAGTTTTCCAGCGGCGACCGCCGTGGATTTCGTTTGGTTGTGTGCCGCGATAGCTCCTTGTGCTGCCGCGTTGGCCAGCGCCCGCATGGCCGACATATCGGCCGAAGCTTCGGGGGGAGCGGATCGCCGACGAGGTTCACGGGCGACTTCCTCGGCAGGCTGCTTGCCGGCGGCTGCTTCCTCAGCGTTCCACGCGTTCTCGTCCTTGGGGGCATCCTGGTCCTTGGGGGTCGACTTGACGTCCGACGAGCTCGGCGGCACTGACCCCGCTGTTTCCGTGCCGGTCTCGTAGCGCCCCAGCAGTTGTGCCATATATTTTTCGATGGCGATGTCGTGATCCTTGACATCCTCCAAGGTGTCGTTTGCCGGTTCGGTCATGAGGTCGGTCAGCGTGGCGCGGGCAATATTTTCCGACGGGCCCAAGCTCGGATCGACCTGTTGCGAATAATCCGTCAATCCCGCGCCGTCGGAAGATTCCGTTTGCCCCGTATCAAACAATGGATGGGCGTCGTTTGGTTTTTGCCGGGGATCGGGGGTGTCGGGTTGCATGGGAAACGTCATTTTCGTTACATCCAGACGTCTTGCGGTCTGAAAGCCGGTCTGCGCATAAATTCATTCAACAGACCCTAGGTCACCAGTTGTGCCAAGTCAAATGGCGGCGGACGCGGCTGCGGGTCGAAAAGTATCTGCCGGAAAGCAGGGGGGACATCTGCCGGAAAATACGTCTCCCATTGCCTGTTTTTTGATCTAAACTTTTCTTGTCGATTGCGGGTAACGCATGCTGTCAAATGTTCTTGCAAGTCGCTAAGGGACGAACCGGAAATGACCACTGCAGCCCCAGTAAAAAATCAAAACAGGACCAAAGCGGCACGTCAGGCTCGTTGGCTGCGACTATGTCGCTTTCCGCTATTGTTTGCCTTCGCCCTGGTCGCTTACGAGGCGGCTCGACTCCCCCTGGTGGCGCGGTCGACCGATCCCCCTTCCGATCTGCTGGCCGATGCCGCTCTGCAGGCGGAAGTCGATGCCAATGCCGACGCATCGCCGGACCAGGTGCCCGTCCCGTTGGCTGACGATTTGGCCGCTGATGCAGAACAGGGTGACTTTATGGCCGAGGTCCTCATGCAGGACGAATCGGGCGGGGATAGCGCGGAACCGTTTCCAGCCGATTGGTTGGAAACCAAGGATGAAGCTGAGCCTGCGGGGGGAGCGGACCAGGATGTTTGGGCGACGCAGATCGCAACGGCTGTCAACAAAAGTAACCGCCTGGTAGGGGATCTGATCGGAATGCTGGCCGAAGGTGCAACTGTGCCGGCCGCCGACACCCAGCTGTTCGGTCCCCAGGCAGATCATCCGCTCAGGGAGGCAGGTACCGACGTTCCACACAGTTCCGCGGTGACCACCGTAATCCCAGAAGCCATTCCAGCTCTTGAAGGAACGCCGCGGGAAACGACGCAGGTTGAACCGACGCATGTTGGTGCGGGGCCGGCGGCAGGGGGCGAACAGCCTCTGGTGCTGCTAAATTTGAGCGAATATGAGCTGGGTTACCTGGTGGACGGCGAAGTCCACAGGCTGGGCCCTGGCGAACGTCACGAACTGGGGAGTGCGCAAAGCCGGGCTATCGAGTTCCACCGTGGGGGTGATTTTGGCGACATCAGCTATAAGCTCTCGGCTGGCACGTACGAGTTTCGCGTCGGTAACAGCGGCTGGGAGCTGCTTCAGTAGATAGCTCGCCAAGACGAGGCTTGACCTCAGTCGGCCGGATAGCTCCAAACGGTTGTCACGGTGGGCGACTATTTGGATCGGGTAGTGGCCTCGACGCGCTGCCTTCCGACCCGCTTCAGTACGCCTTTTCACTTAGCGACAGGATCAGCGACGACTGGGTCTGTTGTGGCTGTGTCCGCTGGTCAGATTCGGCTGGCATCCTGAATCGCAAAATGGTTTTTTCTGGTTGCGTCCATCGCATCGGCCATTGTGTCTGCTGTTCCCTCAGATTCATCTTCACCGGTTGCGGGCTCTCCAGCACGGGTGGCAGTGGGACCGGCGGAGGGGAAAAGNNACGCGCGTGGGAATTTTCGGCGTCGGCGCATCCATCGGCTCCGGCGCCGGGTCCGCCATCGGTTCTGGTACAGGATCTAGCATTGGTTCGATTGCCTGTTCGACCTGATCGTGTTCCCTTTCCGGCGAGTGTGGCACCGTCAATTCGGTGGGCCACGCGTCGCTGCCAGTTGCAGAACAGCTATTGTGCAGCTTGCAGGAAGCCAGTTTGTCACAGGGGGTGCAACGGCGGCGGAACAAGGTCAGGTTTTGCAGGAAGCGGTCGAGGTAACGGCAGAACGAGCGTGAATTGTCGGCATCGCAGCCGCAGGTGTCGCAACCGCCTATTGGGCAAGCGGTCTTGCCACCGCATGGGTTGCGATACCGTTCCGAAAAATAACCGCTCCAGGCGGTACCGGCCCAGAAATCCGTTGCCGTCGGGTTGTGGATGACCGGATCGAGATTCGCCACCAGGCGATGTTCTGGCCCGGGTAGCGAATTGTAGGGCGGTGTTGACAGGGCGGCGTGAATCAGCTGTGGAGAAGCCGTGGTCTGGCCGGTTTGCAATTCGGCCCCCGTCCAAGCGGCCGCGACCAGTACCGTACCGATCACGGCTGTAAAAATGAGTTTACCGTCCATGGTCCATTCCAATCCTTCGGAATATGCGTGCCTCTGCTGTCCCGACAACTGTCGCGCCAGTCTTGCCACAACATTTTTGCGTTGCGACCGAAGGCTTGAGCCGGGTAGCGGGCGTTTCTCAAAGGTTGGGGCTGCCCCGTCAGAGCGATCCCCCCTTGATGCACTAAAGGGATCGGACAACAGGGAAGCCACAACCCAGTAGAAAGCAATGCCAGCACACAAGCGGCAGACCCACTATCCACGCTACAGGCAGTTCCTGGCAAAGAACCGCTATCTCATGTTTTTGCCGGTATAACCCGGCATGGCATGTTCGCCAGAATCGTCAGGATCGGTGCCGGATCGAAACCAGCCGCCTGTACTACCCGCACGGGTCGAACCGAGGCGTCCGACAATTGTCAAGCGGTGAATTTCGCGAGGAATGCGAATAACCAGCACATTCACCACAGGCGAAAGTCCGAGCTGGCCGAACCCCTGGCCGGTCGGCTGCAGATTGTGGGGAGATCTGCCTACCGCCCTGGCCGTGGCGGCGGAAGGCAACAGTCGGTCGGACAAATGTCGTGACCGGCCGGTAGGTCGCCCACGCTCTGGCGCGGCGCATCGGAGGTGCGTTCCAGGATCAGCTGGCGGATCATCTGCATGAAGGCCGGATGGGTGCCGACCGTTTTGGCTCGGATCATTTTCAATCCACGCTGGTCACAGAGGGCCTTCGCCTCGGTATCCAGATCGAAGAGGACCTCCATGTGATCGGAGAGGAAACCGATGGGTTGGACGATCACCGTCTCGATGTCACCCTCGTGGGCCAGTTTTTCCAGCACGTCGCAAATGTCCGGCTCCAGCCAAGGCTGGCTGGGAGGCCCACTACGGCTTTGATAAGCCAGCTGCCAGGGCGGGTTCCCTAGCGCTTCGGCGACCAGGCCGCACGCCTGCCGCAATTGCGACTCGTAATTCGACGTCTCCGCCATCGCCAGAGGGAGACTATGAGCGGTAAACACAATCGGTGTCCCCTGGCTTTGGGGCGCAGGCAGCTGCCGACGGGCGTCTTTGATCGAATCGACAACGGCTTGGATGAAACCGGGATGATTAAAAAATACCCTTAGTTTGTCGATTGCGGGTGCGGAAGGCCCCACTTGTTGACAAGCTCGCTGGATGTCCTCGCGATACTGTCGGCAGCCAGAATAGGAGCTGAAAGCGGACGTGACAAAAGCCAGGCTGCGGCGGATACCGTCACGGGCCATTTGCCTGATCGTATCGACCAGGAGGGGATGCCAATTGCGATTGCCCCAGTAGATCGGCAAGTGAGGTCCCTGTTCGTCCAGCAGTGTCTGGAGCGCGGCGATCAGTTCGCGGTTTTGGGCATTGATAGGACTGACACCGCCGAAGTGTTGGTAGTGTTCGGCGACCTCCAGCATTCGCTGGCGAGGGACGTTCTTGCCGCGCAGCACGTTTTCCAAAAAAGGCATGACATCGTCCGGTCCCTCGGGACCTCCGAACGAAACGACCAACAGTGCGTCATAAGGTTGGACCATGGAGAACCTACCGACTGAAAAAGCAGGCAGGGGGTAGTCCGCCTGCGGAGGGATGACAACGCCATGGCTGCTTGCACCGTGGCCAGCCGAAGGCATTTGGTTTCCTGCGGCACAATCAAGATTTGGCAGCGTCCAGTGATTCCTGCAGCCTAGCTTTGGGCTGGACGCCCTGCAGCCGTTCGACGATTTCGCCCTTGTGGAAGACGATCAATGTAGGAATGGCACTCACGTCGTACTTTTGTGCCGCTTCCGGATTTTCATCAATGTTGATTTTGCCGATCTTGACACGGTCGCCGTTTTCGTTGGCGAGCTCTTCAACCATGGGGGCGATCATGCGGCAGGGACCACACCAGGGTGCCCAAAAATCCACCAGCACAGGCTGGGGGGACTGCAGGACTTCCGTGTCGAAGTTGCCGTCTGTAAAGTCGATGACGCCCATGGATTTTGACCTCCCTGGCACAAAGCTTGCGATCGATTGAGAAACTGGTGAGAATGTCGGGTTGCCGTGGCCGTGGAGGAATTATAGAGAGCTGGTGACGGGAGTGTCAACGAACGGGTCGGCGGTGACCCCTGCAGGGGGCTGCTTGCCGTGCCCAGGCCAGATGTTTGCGTTCGCAAAACGGTTAGCTATACTTAATCCATAATGCCTCGCTCGTCCCCCGTTGGCCGCTCCCCGTTCAGCCGGTAGCCTGATTTGCCGGACATCACTGAATTTACATGGAATCATTATGCCCCAGTTTGTCGTTCGCTACGGTGCCTTGCGCCAATTGGGCGTTTTCTCGACCAGCCGCAACGAATCGTATGATCGTGGTTCGGCGGTAGTGGTTCGCACCAAGCGGGGTTTGGAGATCGGCGACCTGCTTTGTGAGGCCACGGAACGGGCTGTCCAGGATTTGACCGATTCGACCGGGGGGCAGATCCTCCGCGGCATGCGAACGGATGATCGCCGCGAGCTGTCGCGGATCCGCAACCAGGAACGCAAGGTCTGGGAATTTGCCGTTCAGAAGGTCCAGGAACTGGAAGTTCCCATGAAGCCGGTGGACGTGGAATACGTCTTTGGCGGCGAGCGAATTCTTGTGTATTATTTGGCGGAAAACCGAGTCGATTTTCGCGAGTTGGTCAAGCAGCTGGCGAGCGAGTTTCAGACTCGGATTGAGATGCGACAGATTGGAGTTCGCGACGAAGCCAAGTTGTTGGCCGACTACGGCGATTGCGGCAAGCCGGTCTGCTGCAATACGCATCTGTCGGAAATGCCTCCCGTGTCGATGAAGATGGCCAAGCTACAGAAGGCAACGCTGGACCCGACCAAGATTTCCGGCCGTTGTGGCCGACTGAAATGCTGCTTGCGCTACGAATACGAAACCTATGAAGAGATGCAGCGGGAGTTGCCGCCGATCGGCGCGGAAATCGTCACCCACAAAGGACGCGCTAAAGTGTTGGCTCAAGAAATTCTCGCCGGACAGCTGCTGGTCCAAATGGAGGACATGCGTCGCGTGTTGCTGTCTTCGGACGAAATTTTGAGCGTGATTAAGGCTGGGACGGCCAATTAGCCCACGGCGATGCACGTTGGTAGAGAATCTGAAAATGGAGTCAGAATTGGTTTGCAGGATTAGAAAAAGAGACATTCGCGGCGGCTGACGCCTAGCCACAGGATGGAATTATGCTGGACCCCAATCATCCCATTGCCAAATTTGCCAGAATGGACGGGCGGTATCATGTCGACGCTTACGCGTTCGTGTTTGATGCCCTGCACCATGCGCATACGGTTTTGAACATGGGAAAACCCTCCACGGGCAAGAAAACAGCGGGGAAAAAGGCCGCAGGCAAAAAGACGGTTGGCAAGGGCCGCAAAGGGACCAATCCCGAACCGCCACCCGCAGAGGAGGAATGCCACGTTTCCGGGCAAGAACTGTGTGCAGCCATTCGTCATCTGGCCATGGAACAGTACGGTTACATGGCCAAATGCGTGTTCAACCGGTGGGGAGTGAAAAGTACCAGCGATTTTGGCAATATCGTTTTCAATTTAATTGAACTGGGCCAGATGCGCAAAACCGATTCGGATCGACGAGAAGACTTTAACGATGTCTTTGATTTTGACCGCGAGTTGGTGGAAGGTTTTCGGATCAGCCAGTCTGAGTAAGCCTATGCAGGCCCGTCGTCGTCGCTGGCCGTTGCTGGTGGCCGTTGTCTTGTTTTGCAGCTGGCTGGCCTTCCTGTTGTGGATGGCTGGCTAATAACGAGGAGCTTGTTTGAAGATGAAACTGATACCATTAGGTGACAAAGTCGTGGTCCGCCCGCTAGAGGCCGAAGAAACCACTGCAGGGGGGATTGTCCTGCCCGCAGCCGCTCAGGAAAAACAGCAGCAGGGCCGAGTGCTGTCCGTGGGCGATGGAAAACTGCTCAAAGATGGCGACCGCGCCAGGCATGAAGTCAGCGAAGGGGACCGCGTGATCTATGGTAAGTATTCGGGCACTGAAGTCGACGTGGACGGCGAATCGCTGCTGATTATGAGCGAAGACGACATTCTGGCCGTGGTGAGCTGAGCGGCATGTTTTGGCAGAGCGCCTGGGAAGACTTGGGGCCTGCGTCCATCAATTCGGCCAGCTGGCTGAATACCTGCCAAGTCAAAGCCTGTCGTCGGAAAAGGGTGGCCTGACGCGTGTTGCTGGCGGCGCGACGGGCGATTTGGCAGGTCGAGCACGGTTGCCCGACCTCCGCTTTCTGGCGGCAGAGCGGTCCAAGGGGCCGGCCACCCAATCGATCGGGCAAGCGTTCCCGATCTTCCCCTGCGAAAACAGTGAAAGCCCTAACTGCTCTTGGAACCGGCCGCCGGTGCTGCGGTGCCCTCGGCAGCCTCCCCCTCCCCCTCTTCCTCTTTCTTCTTTTTCTTCTTCTTCATGACCATCTTCTGCACGCGAACTTTGGCCAGGCCGAACGGAGAGTCTCCTTCCTGCCAGCGGTCGGTTTCCGCCAGTTTTTTAATCCGCTCGGCACGCGTCAAGACGTTACGCGTTCGAATCAAACCGCGGCGAATTTTCAAGCTCTTGTCGATGGTCATCGGGAAACTCTCCAGGGCACCTCGCCATCAAGTTGGCCTTGCGAGCCAGACTTGTTCTGTAACCAAGCAATCCACTATTTAAACCTTTTGGGGGAAGTTGGGCAAGGGCGAGCTGGCGGGGGGTGCGGGGTTTACGGCACCCAAGCCGGCTGATCCAGTCGCGGATCCACAACTCCGGGATAGGTCGCCGCAGCCCAATCGGCGTGACTTGGGGTCAGCAGCACAACGTACCACGCCGCTGGACAGTCCCCCCCACTCGGCTGGACCTACACCCTTGCACCCTTGGGAGGCGGCGATTCCTTTGCCGCCGACCCTCTTAACACTTCACAACTTTCGCCACAGCGGCAACACGAAACTACCGTCCAGAAAGACCCAGGTAGGACTGCCGGGGACTGTCCCCAGGCTGCCGGGGACTGTCCCCAGGGTCTCCGTCCGGGGACTGTCCCCAAGTCTCGGTCAGGAGTCTTCCCAGGCGTCTCCCCCGGGGACTGTCCCCAAGTCTCCGCACCCCGTTTTCAGTCTCGGCTGGGGGGTGACTCGTTTTCTAAGTAGCGAAAACGGGCCAGGATTGTGGGCAATTCCTGCCGGTTGAGACGACTTTCGCTACGGCGGCAGGGGCGACATGTTGGGCCGGACAAAGGACGAGGGGTGCATTTTGCACTTTGCGTAACCTCTTAGCCGATTGCAGCCACTGGTAGTTGTCGCACACGCGAGCCTTTCCGGTTTCATGTCAGCAGCCCCGTGCTTTTCTGGCTTCATGCGAATAGCCTCGTGC
>WVZU01000227.1:0-18129 GCA_011772275.1 Planctomycetales bacterium
CGACTTTCGCTACATCGGCAGAGGGGAAATTTTGGGGCGGACAAAGGGGCTAGGCGTCCCGGTCCACCGGCGACGGCTCGATCGGGCCGGGTGGTTCTGCGTGAGGACCGTTCGCCTCTTGCCTTGGAAGCACTTCGACGATCTCGATCGCTTTGCGATCGTCAACTTTACCCAAATTCGCGAGGAAGCGGGGGACACCGTCCAGGCGCACGGTCAGCGGCTGGCCGATATCCTGGTCGGTCTGCAGAACATCTCCCACGCGTAAATCGCGTAGTTCGTCGGTCTTCATTTCGGTTTCGGCCAGTTCAGCAACCAAGTCGTGTTCCGCTTCCGTGGCGCGATGGTCGCGGGAGACGCCGCTCCAGGCAAACCTGGTGTTTACCGGACAGTAGGGCGCCNNGGTTCGGGAAAAATCCAGCTTAGCGACTGTGTGCGCAGGTCCAGCTTCAGTGGGTAGCGAAGGAGGGTCAAAGAATCTTCGGCGGCCATTCTGCGGGACCGCATCAAGTCGACTTCGCGCTGGAGGGCAACCAGTTTGACCGGCACGATTTCGCTCCACAAATCGCAGAAAGCGTCGCCCAGTTGTCGGCACGCTTCAGCGGCCAAGCGCTGTTCGATTTCCGTAACGAGCTGGAAAGGCTCTGTGCCGCACCTCCGGCGGTCACCCAGCATGCGATCGACCATCAGGCCCAACAGGGCGGGGTTCATGTCCAGGAAGAGGGGTCCCAGATCGGGCACTGTTTCGGCGCGCCACAAGCAGCGCGCATCGCTGGCCCGCAGCACAAGCTCGGCGTATGTCAATTTGGCAACCGTCGGTCGAGCGACGCTGACGTCGCTCGCCAGCAGATTGGACAGGGCTTTGCCCAGTTTGTTTGCCAACTCACGATAGGTATCGCTGATCGATCGCCGAAACCCTGGTTGTTCGATCAGTGGGCAATCGTCTGCGCCCATCAGGCTGGCGATTTCCGCCGGGGAGAGATCGTTGGGGTCCACATCCGCCTCCTGCGTGCTGGCTTTACGGTCGTGCCTTATGGATCGCCCTCCAAGTGGCTCAACGATTATTTGCAACGATTATGTGCCACGATTGCTAATGGATTGTTGATCCGATGTGCGTGCTGTGCTGGGATCGGCGGCGGAGGGACTGCTGGGGATTTCCGGCATACTGAATCGCGGAGGTTCATTTAGCGTACTTGGCCGTTGCCGTAGGCGACGTACTTGTAGCTGGTCAATTCGTTCAACCCGCAGGGCCCCCGGGCATGGAATTTGTCGGTACTGATGCCAATTTCAGCCCCCAGGCCGAATTCGCCGCCGTCGTTGAACCGCGTGCTGGCGTTGATCATGACGGCAGCCGAATCGACGGCCTCGGCGAAACGTCGAGCGGCGGCCAGGTCACAAGTGACGATGGCATCGGTGTGTCCGCTGCCGTAGCGATTGATCAGTTCGATGGCGTCTTCCAGCGAATCGACGACCCGCACGGACATGATTGGCCCCAGGAATTCGGCCCGATAGTCTTGTTCGTCGGCCGCCACGGCCTGGGCGATCAATTCCTGCACTTTGGCATCCCCACGCAGCTCGATCCCCTGTTCCCCCAGTGCCGCGGCGATTGGTGGCAGGAGGTTATCGGCCACATCGGCGTGAATCAACAGCGATTCGGCGGCGTTGCAGACGCCCATCCGCTGACACTTGGAGTTGACGGTAATCTGGAGTGCCATCTGCGGGTCGGCGTTGCGGTCGACATAGACGTGGCAATTTCCTGAAAAGTGCTTGATGACGGGCATGCGTGCTTCGGCGGCGACGCGGCGGATGAGGCCTTCGCCGCCGCGGGGAATGGCCAGGTTGATGTACTGGTCCAGTGCCAGAAAGTGTCCCACGGCGGCCCGGTCGGTTGTGGAGACCAGTTGCACGGCATGGGCGGGCATTCCTGCAGCGGCCGCTACCTGGTTGAGCACCTGGACGATGGCCCGGCTGGAATGGGCCGCCTCTTTCCCGCCCCGCAGGATAACCGCATTGCCGCTTTTGACACAGAGTGCCGCCGCATCGGCGGTGACGTTGGGCCGCGATTCATAGATAAAGAAGATCACGCCCAGCGGCACGCGGACCTTTTGCACATCCAATCCGTTGGGCCGCACGGAGGACTGCATGATTTCGCCAATCGGATTGGGCAGCATGGCCACCTGCTGCAGGCCCTGGGCAATATCCGCAATCCGCTCTGGCGAAAGTTTCAACCGGTCGGCTTGGGCTTCTGTCAGACCAAAGTCGGGTGCCGCCTCGAGATCCCTGGCATTTTCCTCCAGCAGCCTTTCCGTCTGCCGCAGCAATTCTGCCGCGCTGCGCCGCAACCAATCGTTCTTGACCGCGCCGGTCAAGACGCCCAGTTGCCGGGACGCCGCCTGCGCTCGTTGCGCAACCTCCAGACAGTACTCTTTCAGATCCTGTTCTACGGTGACCGCCATGATTGCGAAAATTCGCTTTGCTTGTTTTGTTACCAGGTGCGGCCTTTCCGCCTGCCTGCTTTACGACTTTCAGAGCTGGTTCCCCCGAACACCCGTTTCATCAGACGTGGACGGGGGCAGCACCTGGGCGGTTGCCATCGTAACCCCTCCACGCATCAAGAGGAATCTGTGGCAGACACACAGCGCCGCCGACGAGCTGCAGGTGGTATGAAGAGGGTTCTTCATTACCAGCAGTCCGACAGAGCCCCGCAGCCGCCGCNNGTCAACGTCGCCAACCAGAGGTCGCACCGTTCACCGCAGTTCGGGTGGCTCAGCAATCCGCCGCAAGTAATCGCTCAACCGCGCCTGCAGATCCAGCAGGTTTTGCCAGCGGTGCTGATTCAGCGTGACCGATTCCTCATCCTCCCCGACGGGCTTGACCGAGAGGATCAAATCGCGGATTCGCAGATGAAGGTACTCGATGATTTCCGAAAGTTGAGCGGCCTGGCCGGGCGAGAGGCCTTCGGGTAGTTCCGGCGTTTGCAGCGAATGCAGGGTCGCCTTGTAGCTGGGGTCGCTGGCCCAATTCAATTCAAAATCCAGCGAGGGCAAAGACTGGGAGCCGCTGAGTTCGTCAGGTGCCAGGGTGACGTCGCTGTGCACTTCGGAACCGCGCAGCTCGGACAATCGCTGAGCGATCTGTTCCTTGGAACCAAACAACAGCAGGGTACGGCCCAGATGAATCAGATCCCCGTACCTGAGGATCCGCAGACGGATTTCGTCCCCATTGACCTTGGTCCCGTTGGTGCTCTCCAGGTCGGTCAAAATCAGCTTTTCCCCATCCTCCTGGATCTTCACGTGGAAGCGGCTAACGCGTTCGTCGTTCAGCTGGATGGTGTTTCCTTCTTCCCGCCCAATGGTGATTGGCGGATTCAGTTGGTCAAAAACTCGACCTTGATCGGCACCATTAAGGATACGGAGGGTAAATGTCACAGTCGAGAACTCAACGTGCTGCCAGAACTAAAGAGTCTCTCTGTCGCCGACAAGAACAGAGAACGGGGAAGGACCCAACCGGTCGGGGGGACAACCGACCTGCTTTAAACGCCCACGAGCGCTTATAACAACCCCGACTGCTCCTGGTCAAGTCTCGGCGCTTGTCCCCGGCCTGCCACATTGCAATCGTGCCGATTCCGTCGTATCCTGCCTTTGCTCCAAGCGCCCGTAGCTCAATTGGATAGAGCATCGGTCTTCGGAACCGAGGGTTGCAGGTTCGAGTCCTGCCGGGCGTGCTGAGACTTGTTGTGGTCGTCGCGTCGCGCGGCCTGTCGCCAGATTCCGGCAAAGGCGTCACCAAGCTGGCAGACCGTGACGGCGGGGAGGAAGATCAACAGGCTGGCATGGGCACTCAGCAAGGCGCGTCGCCGGCTTCTCGCATAAAGACCCCGGCAGCTGGGAGGCAGTACATGCGACCCACGTCGCCCGCCGCCCCGGATCCACCCGGTCCAGCAATCTTGCCGTGCAGGCCACCCTGCCGCGCGGTTGAGTGGTGGAAGCGACCCAAAGAGCACCCTGGGCGGATACTCCTGCCTTAAGGGGAGGAGGACCTTCGCCCTGCGGTGACGACTTCCTGATCCACCATCGGATTACGGGCGACCTGTTGACACGAGGGCAAATCGAGGCAGCGGCGGGAGGCGCACAACTGCGGAACCGACTAGCCGCCCTTCGCCGCGCAAGCCGCGGGACGGCGTCTGGCGGGGCTTCCTCTGGTGGTCCTCCGGTCCTAGGAAGAGGACGCGAAGGCACAATCGACGCAGTAGGGGGTGAAGGGAAGCAGCTCCAGTCTTGTCCGGGGAATTTCCGAGCCGCACCGTGTGCATTGGCCAAACTTTTGCTGCTCAATCCGCTGCAGGGCGGCCAGCACGGCCTGGTGGCGATCCTCTTCCGTCTGCTCCAGGGCCAGCTCCTTGTCGACACTCTCGCTCACCCGCTGGTCATGTTCGCCGGCGGCTTCCGCGTCGCTGAGCACGACCTCGATCATACGATTCCCTTCCTCGCGCGACGAGTCGCGCATCTGGATAAGTATCTGCTTGTATCGTTCCAATTCGTCTGCTTGCATGATGACCCTCCTCGCCATGGGATTGCCCTTGTGGAACCCCGCGTCGGGCGGTCGCTGGGGTTGGTCTCCGGCAGCGGGTCGCTGCAGCCGGACGGCGACGTGCGTTGTCACCAAGTGAGCGGATTGGCTGCCGGTTTCGCCCCGCTCGCCAGCCCAGATTTCTGACAAGCATCTTCGCGAGCGATAGCAAGTCTTTGCCTGGCCTGGCAGACGGCGCGCTTTGGCGTCCAGTGTAAGGATCCTACGTTGAGCCTCAAATGGCGGCATCTGAGTCGGCCAGGCAAAGACTTGGCCGTCGCACAGCAGATGGCATGTGAAAAATGCGGGCTAGGCTTCTTCGTCGTCACCTTCCAGTTCGGCCAGCGCGTCGCAGGCATCTTCATACGTCGGGTAGGGACCGGGATCGACCAGCACCCCCCTTTCCCGCGCGGCCGCCTCCTCCGGCGACTCGGCGGCACGCAACTCGACGACCGTCAGGCCGTCCTCCAGTTCAATAATGGCGAAATCGACCATCGGGATGTTTCTCCTGGGATTGCTCAGCCACCCGTTTCGGAACAGGCAATCCATCTTGCCTCCTGGCGGGGCGAGGCACAAGGGTGTGGCGACAGAAAGGCATCGGCTTGCCTCCGGGCGGGGCGGACGTGTGTGGCAACAGCTTTTCGCTTCGCTTACCAACGGTCGCACGCACCAACCGCTTTTCCAACCCTTTCGCCCAGCTTCATCCCCCGCAAGGCTGCTCGTCTCGGACCATGCAATCTGCCATATTGCAACTCTGCGGGAGTATCAACGGCAGGACGATGAACAGGCGACGGCTCGGCGCCCGATCAGCCGAACGGGGCTCGCCGGGCCAGGGCGGCAGAAGCGAAAGAAGGCCTTGCGATGCTGGAACTGATCTTTTATGTCGTGATTTTCATTTCCCTTTCCGGTTTGATGGCTGCCGTGGAGGCGGCGATCTTAAGCATGTCGCCGGCAGAGGTCGAAGAGCTGAGCCTGCGTCAGGCGTGGGGCGCCGGCGCGCTGAAGACAATTCGCCAGCGGCTAACCCAAGCCATCGTCGTGCTGGTATTGTTCACCAATACCATTAACGTCCTGGGCCCCCTGCTGACTGGACGCATCGCCATCCAGCTTTACGGCGACGTGGCGATTGCCCCGGTGGCGGCCATCCTGACACTGGGCACGATTATATTTTCCGAGATTATCCCCAAGTCGATCGGCGCGCATTATGCACCGCTGATCAGTCGCTTCTCTGCTCCGGCCATCCGCTTCATCACCTTGCTGCTCTACCCGATTGTGGTCACTCTGGAAGGTTTCTCCAAGCTGTTCATGAGCGGGGAACGGCGGATTGGAACCGAGTCCCAGATCCGCTCGCTGGTGACCCTGGGTCGCCGCGCCGGTTACATCGAGCCTGAAGAGGGACAATTGATTCGCCGCGCCTTCACCCTCAACGATCGCACGGCTCGCGACATCATGACCCCACTGGAGGATGTCGTGAGCGTGGCGGCAACTTCCACCACACGCCAGGCCGCGACCCATGTCTTCCGCCACGCCTACTCGCGATATCCCGTATTCGGCAAGTCAGCCGACGAAATCCAGGGGTTGGTGATGAGCCGCGATATTTTGCAGGCCTTGACCGAAGGCAAGGACAGTCAGCCGGTAACGGCGATTTCGCGCGACTGCCTGGTGGTCTCGGCCGGCTTGCGTTCGGACCAGCTGTTGGTCCGCTTCCGCGACGCTCGCATCCACCTGGCCGTGGTTCAGGACCAACAGTCCACGGTGGGCGTGGTCACTCTGGAAGACGTGCTGGAAGAACTGGTGGGGGACATCGAGGACGAAAAGGACTAAAAGGCCAAGCGGCCCGGCCCACGCGCGATGGATGGGGCCGGCGGTCGCCGCGGCGACCTTGTCCCACCCCGCCAGGTGGCGGACCAGTCCTCGCCAGCCCACGGTGGCCAGCGGGGGTAACAGGTCCAGCGGGGCCGTTCGCCCCGCCGACCGATGGCCGATACGCCGCAGGAGGCCGGCCCTTGAAAGTCTGCGGCGCCACGGCCACGGCCAGGTTGCCCCACCGTTCGCCGGGCGATCACCGGGTCACTCGATTGACACCTGCTGGCGGGTCCCGCTGCGGGCCTGGGACGAAGAGACCGTTGCGGCGTGGGGGGCCAGCTGGAATGCCAGGCCCAGCCAGCCGTCGGTGCGGTACGAGTGGTCGAAGAGAAGTTGCGGCGTATTGGGTTGCTCGCCCAGCTTGATACGCCCTACCAAAAACTGTTCTGGAAACAGCCGCTCGAAACGTCGGCGAATCATGGTGCGGAGGACCTGATGCCGAGCGCCCAGGCGTGCACCGGAATGGGGATCAAAATGGGGCGGCACAATCTGCAATTTCTCTTGCCGAAGCCCTTGTAGCCCGTCGGCCGTATCGACCAGACGATAGGCTGCCGTGATCCACATGCCTGGATAAAGCTGATCGCCGACCTGAAATTGCGTACCCCGCAACTGGACCGCCAGCCCCTGGCGGTCCAGCTTGACGGTCAGCGGTTGTTCCCTGGCGAAGGTCACCCTCCACAATTGAGCCGGATCGGCATTTTGCAGGCCTTCTGGCACCTGGGAGAACCAGGGCTTGAGCCTGTCGGCCAGCTGCCGCTCGCTGATCGTGGCCCCAGCCAGCAGGGCGGTCGCCAGGTGGTTGACGTACGACTGATGAATCCGCACTGCCAGATCAGACCCTTGCTGCAGGTCGGGTGGTGGGCCGGTGGGGGCCAGGCCGTCGGGGCCGGTCTGGGTCACGGACAGGCTGGCCTGCCCGCGTGTCGTGCGTGCCGCTACTTGGGGGGGAAATTTTCCGCGACGCAACAGCGGGGCGCGGATCTGGCGCTGGTAGAAATCGTTGAGCGACCCGATTTGGCCTGCCAATTGGCGGTCCAGTTCACCAGCCACCCGCGCCGCCGTCCGCCACTCGACCTCACGGTCCGTATCAGGCTGCTGGGCATAGACTTCGCGATAGACGCGCCGCTGACCCAACCAACGGAGGGGGCTGATGCCGGTCACCTGGCTGGTGGTATCCGCGTCGGCAGTGGCCGGCTGCGACGAAAAACCTTGCGGCTGAAATTGGATCTTCTTTTGTCCCCGCACCTCTGTCGTCGAGTGGCTGTCGATGGTCGCCGCATTGTTATATCCGGTCGTCTGGCTGTTGATGACCGTTGTGATCCCGACGGCGGCGCTGGCATGTGGGAAGCTGGGGTCGAGTGCGAGGAAAAGCTGTCCGGTCGAATTGGCGGATCCGACGTAGTGGGTGTCGCGGATGGAATCGTTGACATCGAAATCGTCGCGCAGGGCTTGATCCACGTTGACCCCGGCCAACTTGCGCGAGACTTGAATCAGCAGATTGGGTCGTTGCAGTTGCCGGGCCACTTCCTGGATCAGATCGGGGACCATGCCCCGCCGCCCTAACCAGCTGAGGGCCTCGGCAAGTGTTGCCTGGGCTTGCCGGCTGCAACTGCGCTGGCAGGTTTCCAGCGCGTCGGCCAGAGCCCGGAGTTTGGCCTGGCGCTGCGGGGTGGAGGAGCTGGCCGCGTAGGCCGCCAGGGTCGCTTGGCGCAGGGCCTCGGCCAGGCGGCGACTTTCCGGTGTGGGGATGCGAAAGGCGGCAGTCACATGGCGGTGGTAGATCTGTTCCAGCACCACTGGATTCGGGGCTTTCAGGCCCAGCTGCCGTTGCAGTTCATCTTTCTGCAGGTAGTCGTACCACGGCTGCCACCTGCTGCCTGTCTGCCGCAAGTAGGCGTAGAACGCAGGCGCCGCTCGTTTGACTGCGGTCAGCTTCTGCGGGAGGATGTCCGGGTCGGGCGTTTTAGTTGTTTTCGCCGCCCGCTGGCGGGCTTCGGCGGCCAGTTCACTCAGCGTCGGGGCACCCAGGGCCTCCTCCCAGGCGTCTAGCGCCTGGCGCATGTAGGCGAACTCAGCCCGCCGCAGCAAGTGATGATCTGCCGCATAGCGGCTGCGGATGGCTGCCACGGTGCGGCGATCGGCCGCCTGGGCCTTGTCCAGTTCTGCGTTCAGCGCTGCCGACAAAAGAAACTTGCGAAAATCGGCGGCGCGGGATTCCTTTGCCAGCAGCTGATGCACATCCACCAGCCCGGCGCGGACCGCTTCCTGCAGGTGCCAGGCAGGCGGCAACGGGTGCCCGACCGCCGGATCGCTGCCGTGCAGATCGGTGATCGGGTCTGCCGGTCGTGCGTGGAGGGTGGGATTTTGGGCCGGCTGGGCTGCGATCAACTGCCCGCAGCTTGTGATCAACACGATCAAACCGGCTGCCAACGGGGTTTGCCGAAGGGATTTCATGAGTGCGGATCTCCGGGAGGGCTCTCGTGCGTGTTCAAAGGGGAAAGTCTCGCGGGGCGGGGCGTGCCGAAGAGGGTCAGGGTGGTTCTTTATTTTCCCAGAGTGAAGCGGAACAGGGCCCAACCATCGCCTCGCCGCTGGCCGACCCATGCGGATGTCGTGAAATGGTCTTTCACAAGATCGAAAGGAGGAAGCGTTGTGAAATCGAGCGTCTCGGAATGTTGATCGTTTTTGCTGCCGGCGCCGGATTGTCCGTTACCCGCCGATGGCTGCGAATCTCCATTTGCCTCCAGGCCCAGCAGGCTGGCCAACAGCCGGTCGCGTAGTGCGCGGGAGTGGGGCAGCTTGCCCACCCGCAGCAGCTGGTACGGTACCTGCAGGTCCAGATGCGGGCGGGCGATGCGGCGCAGATCGTTACCGGAACGAGCTGCTTGGGTAAGGATCTGCATGACCTGCTGGTATTCGGGCTGATCGGCCAGCGTCTTCGCCTGCGGTGGTGGCTGGAGAATCGCTTGGAGCACCTCCGCGCGGGTGGCCACCAGCAACCAGTCGCCCCACTGGCAGAGGGCATAGTTCGACAAGTCGGGACCGAACGAAGATTCGGTACCCTGGCGATCAACCGTTGGCTGGGCGGCGACCCGGTCGCGGAACACCCACAGCGTTTGGCCGGCAACCTCCCGCCGGATGACATCGGGATCACTTTCCAGCAAGTTGCGGAGGGCGGTGGCAACGGCCTGCCGGTCGCCGACCCCGACGGCAAACAATGTCTGATGGACAAGGCCCTGACCCTCGTTGACGGCCAAGGCGGCCGAGACGACGGTCCCGTTCAGGTTTGCCACGAGATCCTTACGGACATCGACACCCGGCGAACCTGGATCATCGCGGATGCCCGCCAACACGTCTTCAAACACACCCGGCTCGCCCTCCCCGTACCAATCATCAAACAGATGGCCGTAGCCGTTCAGGGCCCGGGAGAGATCCCACTGCAGCGAGGTCAGCCGAGCGACGTTCGCGGGCAGCCAGCCGGGCAATTCCAGCTGGCCGACGTTGGGAAAATGGAGCATGCCGGCGGCCAGATCAAAGGGGCCGGGCGCGTAAACGGCGATGCGGTGCAGCGTATCGAATTTTTTCCCCTCGAAACGGATGGCCCCCCCCATCCCCCGGATGGCGGTAAATCCTTGCTTGCGAGCCCATTGCCAGCTGTCGCGTTCGTCGTCCCCTCGCGAGCGGCTCAGCAACGCTTCGCTGGCAAAGGGATCGAGGAACCACTGCAGGTGGGCCGGTCCATGGGGAAATCGCGTCGGACAGTTTCTTTGGCAATAGCGGAAGGCTGCCTGTTGGCCCAGCGTCTCTCCTACCCCATCCTCGCGCCGACCACTGAACTGCGACACCACCGCCGCATTGTCGGTAACGACCAGGATGTCATTTTTCAGAAAGTACGCGCGAACCGGCCGGGCGGCCCCCGGCTCGGTCGGCGGCAGTTCGCAGACCGTGACGGTCGCACCGGCGGTCACTTTTTCGGTGACCCGAGCGCCTGCCTGGCGGTAAGCCTGCCGCAGATCGTCCAGGACCTTAACGACGCGTTCACCGCGATCTTCCACATGGATCAGGATCACCCAGGCGGGTTGGCCGCTGGGCGTCTTGAGAATGGCTGCACAGGCCTCTCCGGCGGCCACCGATTTCAGTTGCTGCCAGGTCAGGCCGAAGGGAGGGATCTCCGCGGGTGTGCGGCGGCGAACGAAGCGGTCGATTTCGTTGCGGAACGGTCGCATCGCCTGGTCGTCCAGCAGGCGTGCCAGCCCGGTCTTCTGCCAGCCTTTTTCCAGCTGAGCAACATCTGCCGTACGGACCCAGACGTTGGTGGTCGCCGGCAGGAGGTTGGCAAAATCGGTGGCCGCGGCGTGGCCGCCGGCCAGCAGCAGCAGGAGGCTGGCTGGCAGGAGACCGGCAGCCAGCGGGCGTCGGCGTGGCGGGCGGGCAGCCGCCCTCCCGGATCGGGTTGCTGTGGAGTGAAAGTCCATCAGACGTGCACCGCCGCTCCCCCGTCCACCGTCAGCGTTTCGCCTTGCACCAGGTCGCTTAACGGGCTGCACAAAAACAGCACCGCGTTGGCCACATCGGCGGCGGTCAGCATGCGGCCGCCCATCATGGACTTTTCCTTAGCGCCTTCGAACATGCGGTCGGCCATCGGCAAGCGGCGGGTCGAATCGGTGTCGACCAGGCCCGCCTTCACGATGTTGACGTTCACGCCACGATCACCGACTTCCAGGGTGAGGTGCCGGACCAGGCTTTCCAAGGCCGCCTTGGAGCTGCCGATCAGGCCGTACCAGGGCAGCGCCATGTTCGACCCATGGCTGGACAACGCCACCACCTTCGCTCGTCCCTGACTCTGCTCCAGCAGCGGCAAGGCGGCCTGCACCAGGTACAGGAGGGCCAGCACATTCGTATCGAAGGCCGCGTGAAAGTTGCGGGCCGTGGCGCCCAGCAGCGGTCGGAAACCTCCGGTGGCCGCATTGCTGATTAGGATGTCGAGCCGCCCTATTTTTTCGCTCACAAACTCCATCAAGGACTTCACATCCTCCGCTTCGCTGACATCGGCCTTGACGACATAGACCTGTCGTCCCATGGCGGCGATCGGTTCCGCGGCTTCCATCGCCGCCGACTTGGACTTGACGTAATTCAGAATGACATCCGCGCCGGCCTCGGCCAGGCGTGTCGCGCAGGCGCGGCCGATCCCGCGCGAACTGCCAGTGACCAGGGCTACTTTTCCGGTGAGGTCAATCATGGGTGGATCCTGTGGCTTGCGTGAACGTGATCGGCCGTGCCCGTTGCAGCTTGCCTGACGGGGCAGCCGGCGGTGGGTGGGACATGGGTTGGAAAACGGCACAGACGTTTTTCCGTGGAACGGCAGAAAGGATGCCCGGCAGGACGGCAACCGTCCGATCCCGGCGCTTGTGGGTGCAGTTCTTTGCTGACAGACATCAGGGTGCCCTTTCCGCCACCAGGACTTTGCGATAATTCTCTGCTTGGACAATCACGTCGCCATTCTGGCCAAAGAGGGTAAAGTCGAATTGGCTGTGGCGTTCTTGCGTGCCGCGATAGAAGAGCCGGATGGTGCACGATTCCCCTTCTTGTGGCGAGCGGCCCAGGCGGAGGTGTCCGAAACTATGCGGCACTTCCAGGCGGCGTTCGAACTGAGTGAACACGTAGCTGCCGCAGGCGACGACGCAGGCGTCCAGGACAGCGATGGGCAGGATCCAGCCGGTGGGCGATCGCGGGCCGGCCAGTTCTGCCACGGTGGGTGCCACGATGCGTCCCCAGCCGCCATCGTGCTGAAAGAAGAATTCTTTCAAGCACCGCAGGGGGGGGCCGTGGTAGAGGAGGCCGTTGTCGGCATAGGTGTGAGGAAACCAGCCGAAGGGGGGTTCGCCAGGTGGGGGGGCGTCCAGCGGCAGGGGGTGGTCGCTCAGTTCCACAAGACCGCGAAAGTGTCGTCGAGCGGGATCGATGACGCGGCCCTTGCGGTCGCGGATCTCGCTGGTCAACTCACAGGCCAGCCCGGCCGCCGTGGGAGTGACGGTGACGCGGGCCGCAATCGGCTGGCCGTGGAACTTCATACCCGTCTCGATTTCCACCTCGTGCAGGGCCACCACCCGCTGGCCCGTCCCGGCAGCCGCCGCTTCGGCCAACGCCTCCAAACCGACCACGCCGGGCAAAAACGGTTTGTCGCGCAGACGATGTTCGCTTAAGAAGGGGTCCGTTTCGGGCTGAAACAGGATGCGGGCCAGCCGCTGACCAGCCTCGCCACGATCGAGGGAGGCGATCAGGGGGGGCGGGTGCGGTTCCCGGCGGGCGGGCGAAGCGATGTCTTGCGGCCGGGAGGGGCTCAAATCACCCGTCGCCCCTGGCGACGCCTGCTGGCCGTAGAAGTATTTTTCAAAGTAGCCGTCGGTGATCAGCACCTCGGCCTGCGGGAGCCCGGCCCGCAGTTCCGCCCCCAAATGCTCGACACCCTCCTCCGGCAAGATAAATTCCATCTCAAAGGCGTTCTTGGTGATGCCCAGCGCGTCGGCCCGCATCGCCATGCCCACGCGGTCCCAGGTTTGCCAGTGCATGCAGCTGGTCGCGCATTGCGGGCGACGGTGCCGATACCAGCCGGCCAGTTTGGCTAACAGATCATTGGCCGCCGCATAGTCGCTGAGCCCATTCCCGCCGAAGCGCCCGCTGAGCGACCCGAAGCAGACGAACCATCGCAGCGGATCCTGCTGGGTCAGTTCCATGAGGGCCAGCGTGCCGGCCAGCTTGGCGGCGAACGTTTTTTCAATCTGGTCCCGGCGGCGCGATTCGAATCTTCCCGGCCGGCCAAAGCCGGCGCCGTGAATGATACCGTCAATGGGTCCGTCGGCGGCGCGGATCTGGTCCAACAGTTTGCTCAGCTGCTGGCGGTCCGCGACGTCACACGAGTGATAGGTGGCTTGGATGCCGGCCTGAGCCAAGCGGTCCAGGGTGGTCTGGATTTCGCGGTCTTTCTTGACGCGGTCCCAGTCTTCTTCGGGCGAGCGGCCGGCGGCGATGGCCTGGCCGACGACCGAACGCTTGATCTGTTTGAGTTGCGTTTCGTCGACATTGCGCCAGGCGGCCTGCGGGTCGGGCGGCGGGCTGACACCAATCAGGTGCAGTCTCAAGCGATAACGCCGACCAAGCTCCCAAGCGGCAGCGGCGGTGATGCCGCGCGCGCCGCCCGTCACGATCCAGTTGCTATTTGGAGGCAAATCGGCCTGTGGCAGCCGACCGGCCGGCTGCGGGACACTCTGCACGACCTGCCGGCGACCGTTGGACCAGGCGACTTCCACATCGGGTAGCCTGGCGGCCAGTTCCCGGCAGATGGCCTCGGCCACCTCCTCCGGCGGCTCGTCCGCCGGGCTGTCGACCACCTTCACTCGCAATCGCCGTGGGTCGTTGCGGACATCTTCCACGAAGAGGGATTTCAACAAGCCGCACAGCGCCCCTCCCTCCGGCGCAGGGGGGTCCGCGGCGAAACCGAAATCCCCACCCAACGACGTGGCGGCCACAATCGTCGCCGGCTGGTCCTGGGGAAGCTGGGCCAGCAGCTGGAACCAGCGTTGCGTGAGGTAATAGGGCAGCAACACGCCGGCACTTTCCCGCGCGCGGACTGCGTGGATGTCGCGGTGGGGCACGGTCGCTTGGTCGCGAGACGTCATCAGAAACAGGTTGTGCGCCGGGTGCGTGGCCCACGCCTGTTCCAAAAGATCGATCGAGGCTTCGATACCCTGGGAAGGATTCAGCAAAAGCACGGTAGCGCCCTGCGCCTCCAGCTTGGCCTGCAAGGCCCGCGCGTCCGGATTTTCGCCCACAATGTACACGTTGCCCCTGGCCGCCGGGCCCTGCGGCGTGGGCGTGGGAAGCGGGGCGTCGACCATCCGCATCACCAAGCGTTGCGCCACGGCAGGCCGCGTATCGGTAGCCGCCACGGTCGCGGAAGATTCGGATGGCGTGTCGGCCGGCGGCGGGCGATCGGCCGTGCTGACTTTTTCCGGGTAAAACTTGCGGTGATACGAGGCCTCGCTGATCATCACTTCGCTGACCGAAGGGTCGGCGTACAGTTCGCGGAGCATGTGGCGCAAACCTTCGCGAAGCGGCATCAGTTGCGGGCCGTCGGTCCGCTTCAGCATGGCGATCGTTTCCGGTTTGGCGGCCATGCCCACTTCCCCCCAGGGGTGCCAATGAAAACCAATCGCGTGACAGTCAGGCCGCTGGGTGTGCGCCCAGGAGGCCAGCTTGCAAAGCATGTCGCTGGCCATGCCGTAGTCGGTCTGGCCGTTGCTTCCCAGGCGACCGGCGACGGAACCGAATCCCAGGAAGTGTCGCAGGGGGTCGTTGCGGGTCAGCGTCAGCAGGTGGTGCCCGCCTTGGACTTTTGCGCCCATGGTGGCGAGCACATCCTCGCGGGTTTTCTTTTCAAAGCGGCAGGGGCGTTCGACGCCGGCGCCGTGCAGAATGCCATCGATGGGGCCGTCCGCCTGACGGATCGTGTCCAGCACACCGGCCAGAGCCTGGCGATCGGACACGTCACAGCAATGGTAGGTCGCCTGGATGCCTGCCTCGGCCATCCGGCGGAGCGTGCGGTCGATTTCCATATCTTTCTCTACCCGCTCCCACACCACATTCGGCTTTTGGCCGCTCTCGCGCGCCTGCGTCATGATGATCGACTTCAAGTCGTGGATCTGTTCGTCGCTGAATTCGCGCCAGGCGGGATCGATGTGCGGCAAGGGACTGCTGCCGATCAAGTTCAGTTTCAATTGAAACCGGCGCGCAAGTTCGGTCGCACACGCGGCAGAGATGCCGCGCGCCCCCCCGGTAATAACCCAGTTACCACCCGGTTGAATCGATGTGTGACGCTTGACGTCGGCCTCTTTGGCGACCGCCACCTGCAAATATCGGCGACCCTCAACAAACGCAATCTCGTAATCGATCGTGGCGGCGGCTAATTCGCGACAGATATTGTCGACCAGCCGCTCCGGCGGCTCGCCACGCGGTGCGTCAATCGCCTTGCAGAGAAACTTCTTGAAATTCCTCATGATGATGAATTCCAGGCAAATCGACTTGACCAATCCGGTGATGGCCCCAGACTCTGGCGATCGGACGTTTCCGGAAAATCCGAAATCGCCGCCCAGATCGGTGACCGCGATCATCGTGCACTGGTTTACCAGCTGGGCCTCGACCGCCAACTGCAGCCAGCGTTGGCAGAGGAAATAGGTGCCCAGCACACGCTGCTGGTAAATGTGGTCCCAGGTGGCGGGGTCCCAGCGGTCGAGGGATTCCTCATCACGCAGATGCGTCAGGAACAAGTGGGGTGCGGGTGCTTGCTGCCAAAGTTGATCCAGTGCCGCCACGGTTGCGTCCATATTGTCGCTGACAGCCAGCCGATGCACCTGGGCGCCGCTGGCGGTCAGCCTGGCAGACAGCGCATCGGCCACGGCGTTTTCTCCCACCACGATCGCCGGACCGTTCCAGACAGGTACCCGCGCAGCGCCGTCGTCCCAGGGAATCTCCCGGGTTTGCATCACGTAGCGCTGCGTCTGCCACTCGGTCTCCGCGTCCTCCTCCACGTCGTAAGGGGGACCCGTGGGGACAGCCTCCGGTTCGGCCCCCTCCGGTTCTGCCGGGGCGGGCCGTTGGACGACCTCCTTCGCCGTCAGGGCGGACGGATGGCCATTGGTCCCAGAGGAAATCGCGATCCCGGCGAATGTATACCCGCAGTGGGGGGTGCCTGAGCGGGGATGATGGAGCTGCCGGATGGGAAGCAGGCGGTCGCGCAAGGCGGTCGAAACAGGAAGTCGCTGATCCAGCGCGGCGATCGTTTCCGGTTCCAGCCGCCGCACCGCCCCTTCCGGGGGGCCGCCCTGAGCCTGGATGTTGGCCGCCACGGCCAGATTGAAAGCCAGAATGGTGTTCAACGGGACCGCGACCGCATCGGCGATGCCCTGCATCTGGCCGAAAACGTCGGCCGGAAAATGCTGTTCTGCAGCCGCGACCACACCGGGCGCCACCGACAAGCCCGGAAGGTCGGTCCCCGCGAGGTCGGCCAGGCCGCGAAGGGCCCGTCGAATCGCGGACCGCATCGCATGACCATGCTGCTGTCCCATCTCGTACGCCGTCCCCCACAGCTCGATCGTCTCCAACCCCGCCACCACCGGCGCGGGAGGCGGTTCATGAACGAACGACGCCTGCTCGCTGGGGGAGGAGAGCGGTGGATTTACCGGTGCAGCGGATACCGGGGGTGACGCCGTGGTGGTACTGGCGGGACTGGCATCCGCAAAAGCCTGCGTGGTGGGGGCCGCGGCCAGGAAGTTGACGACATGCCGCAGCGTGGGGAAGTCGTCCAATGTCAGGTCGTCCGTCGGCGTGACGTCGAAGTACTCTTGCAGCTCGCCAAACAGCTGAGCCTTCTTGATGCTGTCGATCCCCAGGTCCGCTTCCAGGTCGGCGTCCAGCTCTACCACTTCGGGCGGATAACCGGTCTGTTCCACCACAAAATTGACGAGGAATTTTTCCAGGTCGGCCGTATCCGCACCCGGGGACGGGCTGGTGGGGGCCGGGGCGACGGGGGCCGCAGCGACAGGGGCCGCAACTGCGACCGGCGGGGCCACCCTGGTCTGCAGCGGGTCGCTGGCGGTCGGACTCGCCGCCACCGCCGTCGCTTGACCGCTATCGGCTGCCGGGGCCACGTCTTGATAGGCCTGCGTGGTGGGGGCCGCGGCCAGGAAGTTGACGACGTGCCGCAGCGTGGGGAAATCGTCCAGCGTCAGGTCGTCCGTCGGCGTGACGTCAAAGTACTCTTGCAGCTCGCCGAACAGCTGAGCCTTCTTGATGCTGTCGATCCCCAGGTCCGCTTCCAGGTCGGCGTCCAGCTCCACCACCTCGGGCGGATAACCGGTCTGTTNNGGTCTGTTCCACCACAAAATTGACGAGGAATTTTTCCAGGTCGGCCGTATCCGCACCCGGGGGCGGGCTGGCGGGGGCCGCTGCGGGGGCGGGGGCGACCGCTGGCGGCCCCGCCGCAGAGATCGCCGAACCGTTGCCCGCTGGCGGGGCTGCGTCTTGATAGGCCTGGGTCGTGGGCGCGCTGGAGAGGAAGTTGACGACGTGCCGCAGCGTGGGGAAGTCGTCCAATGTCAGGTCGTCGGTCGGCGTGACGTCAAAGTACTCCTGCAGCTCGCCGAACAGTTGAGCCTTCTTGATGCTGTCGATTCCCAGGTCCGCCTCCAGGTCGGCATCCAACTCGACGACTTCTGGCGGGTAGCCCGTCTGTTCCACCACGAAGTTGATCAGGAATTTTTCCAGGTCGGCCGTATCCGCGGCGGGGGGCCGGCTGGCGGGGGCCGCGGCGGTGGGGGGGGCGGGGGCGACCGCTGGCGGCACCGCCGCAGAGATCGCCGAACCGTTGCCCGCTGCCGGGGATGCGTCTTGATAGGCCTGGGTCGTGGGCGCGCTGGAGAGGAAGTTGACCACGTGGCGGAGCGTGGGGAAGTCGTCCAGCGTCAGGTCGTCGGTCGGCGTGACGTCAAAGTACTCCTGCAGTTCGCCGAACAGTTGAGCCTTCTTGATGCTGTCGATTCCCAGGTCCGCCTCCAGGTCGGCGTCCAACTCGACGACTTCCGGCGGGTAGCCCGTCTGTTCCACCACGAAGTTGATCAGGAATTTTTCCAGGTCGGCCGTATC
>WVZU01000227.1:18200-46513 GCA_011772275.1 Planctomycetales bacterium
GGGGGGGGGGGGGGGGGGGGGGGGGGGCGGCGGCTGGGACCGCGGCCGGCTGGGCCGCGCTGGTCGTGGGGGTCATGCGTCGACCACCTGGCGGCGTTTGTGGCAACGGCGGCCTGCCGGGGGGCACAACCTGCCTGCTGCCGGGCGGCACGAGACCCTGTGGCGACTGCTGGTGATTGCCAACCGGCGTGCCGGCGACCTTGGGGGTGGCCGGCTGTTTTTCCGCCGGAGCAGCCGTGGGCGTCATCGGCATGACCCCACCCTGTTGGCCCAGGGCGGTAGAGCGTTTGCTGGCCCGTCGACTTTCGGTGGCATCGAAATGGATAATCTCGTGACGTGGTTCAGGCATCGCTGCGCTCTCTTCCTTGCTGGAGGTGGGTCGTTGAAGGCTCGGGCTGGCGACCGGGTCCCCTGCCCCGGCACACTCCAACACGGCTTGGACGTGCAACAGCTGTTGGAGGCCGGGCGCTTTAGGATTGTCGCTGGCGACCGTCGCGACCTGCCGTCCTGACAGGATTTGGCGGTGGAGCCGCGTCAGTGCCTGTTGGGGCCCGACTTCGACCAGTATGGTCTCGTTAGGGGCAACCAATTTTTCGATCAGGTCGACGTACCGCACCGGCGTGGTCATGTGTGCGACCAGGTTGTCGCGAATTTCTTCCACGCTGGCGACGGGTCGATTGGTCGCGACGCTGTACAAGGGGACGTTTGGCATTTTGATGTTCGCCGCGCGTAAAGCTTCGCTCAATGGTCCCACCGCTTTTGCCATGAGGGGTGTATGGAACGGGCAGGGTACGGGCAGGAACCGCGCGGAAAAGTTTTGCGTTTCCAAGAGCCGTACCAGATTTTCCAGTTCATCATTCGGCCCACCCACAACGGTTTGCTGCGGCGCGTTGTGATTGGCCAGATAGACCGGCAAGCAGGACTGGCGTATCGATTGTTCGACGACTTCTGAGGAAGCATCTGTAACGACCATGCCGCCGTTGGCTTGGGCGCAGGCAGCGATGCCGTCACATCGAGCGCGCGTGACCCGGATGGCGGTGTCCAAGTCCCAGGCCCCGGTGACCAATAGTGCCGCGTACTCGCCGTAGCTGTGACCTGCGACCAGATCGGGGTGGATCCCCAGATCGGCCAGGGCCGCAGCCATCACGAAATCGGCCAAGAGGATGGAAATCTGTGTGGCAAAGGGGTCGGTACCAAGCGCATTTGGCTCCTGCCAGCAGAGCTGGGAAAAAGCGGGCAAGCCGGCGCGGCGCATGGCCGCGTCGGCTGTTTGCAGGGCCCCGGCGGCAGCGGGACAAGTCTGGACCAGCGGCCGCAGCATACCGCTGTACTGGGACCCCTGGCCGGCGAAAAGGAACGCGACTTGTGGACGGGCTGACCGCGTCTGCCTGAAAAAGATCCCCTGTTGTTGCAGCACGTCTGCCGCAGCCGGGTTTCCCATCTGGCTGGCGGCAACTTTCAATTTCTTTTCCAGCCAATGCGGTCCGTCGGCGACGATTGCCAGGCGGCAGGGCAAATGCGGGTCGAATCGATGGCCGCGGGCCCCGTTCCACAGCGAGTTTATATCCCGCTGTGCGTCCGCCAGCCTGGCAGCCATCTGTTCGTTGGAGACCGTGGCGATGCGACAGATCCGCGAATCCGTGCCCGCCTCCCCAGCGGCCGTCACGGCAGGTACAGGGGGTGGGGTGACCGGTGCCGCAACCGGCTTGCTGCGGGTGGATGAGGGTGTGTCGAGCATGTCGCGGGGGACTTTTTCACTGCGCTCGAGCACAACCTGGTAATCCATCCCCTTGGAACAACTGACCACTGCGGCCAACCGCCGATGGTCCGCCGTGGCATGTCTGATCGCCATGGTTTGTGACGGTGTGGCCAGCTGGGTTGGATGCGCGGCGATGGATGGCAAGGGGTGCTGGAGGCCCCAGTTTGCGGGAAGCTTTCCCTCCTGCACGGCGAGGATGGATGCGATCAGCGAGACCATGCCCGATGCGCCGCCGGTATGGCCCATCTGTCCGACCAGGGAATTCAACAGCAGCGGTGCAGCCTGCCGTGCCGGGCCGTAGACGTCCAGAACCGCCTGGATGATTTCCCCGTCGGTGGAGGTCAATCCCACGCCATCGGTGGTCAGCGTCGCGATATCGGATGCAGGGGCGTGGGCATCGCCCAGGGATCGGCGGATGGCGGCCCGCAAGGCCTCGTCCCACGCCGGATCGTAGGCGGCACCGATCCCCCGCACGATGGCGTGGATCGTATCGCCGTCGCGCCTGGCGTCCGAGAGGCGTTTGAGCAGCAGGACGCCAACTGCTTCACCGGGCAGAATGCCATTGGCTTGAGCGTCAAAAGGCCCGTGCGGACTGGGATCGGTGGCTAACATCCCTGCGGCAGAGAGGGCTTCGAAGGCGGGCAAGCCCATCCGCCGCTGTCCAGCGGCGCACAACATCATGTCACAATCACCGGTCAGCAGCATATCGACGCAGATCGACAACGCGGACAGCGCGGATGCGTCGCCACTGTCGATGGCGGCCGCCCCGCCCATCACGTTGAACGATTTGGCAATCCGCGATGCGAGCGTGCTGGTACTGAAACTGCCCGTTTCATCGATCAGGGCTGGCCAATGTTTAAGCAGTACATCGGCAAACTTGTTGCCGATCGCCGTGATCGTATCAGGGGCCACATTGCGCCGCGCCAAGAGCTGTTGCAGGATCTGGCACATGTGCGGCAGACGCAGGCCCAGCTGCAGCTGGAATTGGAAGTCTCCTCCAAATTCGGTGCCGACCACCACGCCTAACCGCGCACGATCGAATTCTTTGCGATCGTATCCCGCGTCGTTCATCGCCTGGTCCGCGGCGTCCAACAACATGAACTGAAGCGGATCGGCTTGTTCGATCTGTTTCGGGGGCACCTTATGCGTCCGCCAGTCGTAGTGGAAGTCGGTAATGAATCCACCCAGCGTCTGTGGGCTGCTGTAAGGGGCAGGTTGCCCAGGCCGGTAGGCCAGGTCCGTTCGCCAGCGGTCGAGCGTGGCGTGGCTTTTCGCATCCCGCCCGCTGAGCAGCAACTCCCAGAACTCGGCGACATTGGACGCACCGGGCAGAACACATCCCATGCCAATCACGGCGACAAGATCGTTGTCCTGGCTGGGCTGCAACGAAGCGGGGGCGTTCGCGCGGCCGTCTGGTTGTTGTGGAGGGGCTTGGGTTGTGCTGATAAATTGATCCAGGACGACATGCATGTTCAGGCCACCGATCCCAAACGCATTCACCCCGGCTCGGCGCGGCTTGCCCCCTTCCGGCGCAGGCCAGGGAATCGGCGTCTGCGGGATGAAAATGGGAGCGCCCTCCCAATCGATCTTGGGATTACGCTGCTGGATATTGATGGCGGGAGGCACCGTCTCGTGTTGCATGCTGAGCACGGTCTTGATCACCCCGGCAATTCCGGCCGTTTCCAGGGAATGACCAATGTTGGCCTTGACGCTGGTGATGGGAATCTTGCGGCCGGGCGGGACCTTGTCGGACAGCAGTTCGATCAGCGTGTTCAGCTCCGTCGCATCGCCCAGCTGGGTGGCCGTGGCATGCGCCTCGATGTATTGCAGTTCGGACATTTCGATGCCCGTCCGGTAGGCCCGCTGCATGGCCTTGATTTGCCCTTCCTTGCGCGGTGCCCAGAGGCTCTTTCCTTTACCATCCGAGGAAACGCCCAGGCCGCGGACGACCGCCTGAATCGGATCGCCATCCGCGAGGGCCCGCTCGAGCGTTTTCATCACCAGGGCCACGTATCCCTCGCCGGTAATCAGGCCATCCGCATTGGCATCGAAGGGACGCGTACCGGTGGCGCTCATTGCGCGGGCCGCCGAGAAGAGGACCAGCGAGTCCCCTTTGCAGTCGGATGCGCCCCCCACGATGGCCATGTCGATGTAGCCTCGCTGGAGCGCCCTTGCCCCCAGCAGCATGGCTTGTAGCGAGGACGCGCAGGCCGAATTTATCGCGACGTAGGGTCCCGTCAATCCGAACGCCTTGGTAATCAAACCGGCGACCATGCTGGCGGCGACATCCGGCGTATCGGGCGACCGCTGCGGAAGCTGGCTGCGCACCCGGTCGACCAGTTCTTTGATCACGGCCTGTTGTTGGTCAACCGATAGCGTCTGAAAATCGTCGACCTCGCGCAAAAATTCGGCACCCTCGGCGACGCAGGTGGCGTACGTGTAATCCCCTGCCAGATGACTGCCCTGCGCGTGCCCGATATAGACGCCCGTATTTCGCAAAGAGAGGTGAAAGGGATCCATGCCTGCGTGACGACAAGCGGCGGCGGCGACTTCGCACATTAACAAGTGCGTCATGTCGGACGATTCGATCAGCGGTTCTGGGATGGGGCACGCCTGACGATCGAAGTCACGATTGGAAATGATTGCGCCCAGCCTGGAATACGTCTTACCACGTACCCCGACCTGGGGATCGTAGTACAGCTCCTGGTCCAACCGCTCGGCGGGCAACTCGACCACCGCACTGCGGCCTTCGCTGACCAGCGACCAGTATTGGTCCAGATTGTCTGCGCCGGGCAAACGACAGCCCATGCCCACGATGGCGAGCGGTATGCTGGCGGTTTGATGCAGACTTTCCATCTACGATCGTTCTTCCCAAGCTACAAGTTCAGGACTGAAAAACTGTCTCCAAGGCGCGCAAGGTCGTCGCTGCATCGGCCTCTGCGCCTTCGATGATCAGGCGACCGGTATCGATGGCCTGCCGCAGATTGCGGCGTCGCTGAATCAGTTCCGCAAACGTATCGTTGTTCAGATAGATGCCGCACGACGAAGAATCGTCGAGTCCGGGGCTGGCACCCAGCAGGCGATCGCCATGGACCTGCAATCGCCACTGCCCGCCACCTGGGCCGCTGACCTCCAGGTTCATGCTGCGGCCTGTGGCCGCGCTGGACACCGGGGAAAGCGACTCCAGCCGCGGTCGAGATTCCAAGCCGGTTGGCGGTGGTGTCGGTTCGTAAAAAGCGAAATTTTTTTGCACGGGATACGCGGCGATCCGCAACAACATGTCGTGGTCCACCATGGGGCACGGCAGGTGCGGCAGGGCACGGTCCGTATGGGTACGGTCAAATAAGGGATCGTCCCGCCAGTGCGACCGGTAGATGTCCATATACTGCCCGAACAATTGTTCCAGGTCGGCGATTTCTTTTTCACTGAGCACGCCGCTAAATTGTCGCGTGGAGTACTTCTCAACGGCTTCCTGGATCACTTCCTGGATCAATCGCACGGTTACCGGTTGCGGGTTGGTCAAATGGTAGGTGCGTCCATGCTGTGGCGGGGCAGAGACCAGATCGACGATCGCTTGAGCCAGCCAGTCGACAGGAACCAGATTTTTTCCCTCGCTGCCGCTGAGCCCCAGGAGGCGGAAAAACCGGTCGCCCATGAGACTGGTAGGCACCTTGTCGGCAATCGTGCTGGCCAGTTGCAGCGGCAGATAAAAACCGTGGGCCGACGTGGTGTAGCCGGTTTGGGAATCCCCCACGACGCTGGCCGGGCGGTAGACCGTGACCTGCTGGAGATGGTCCGCCTCCAGCACCATTTTCTCGCCGGTCAGCTTGCTCCTTTCATAAACGTTGCCGTTCTCCTGTCCCAGGTCCAGTTCGGTTTCCAAAACGCTTCCGGTCCGCAAGCCGCACACATACGCGGTCGACACGTGATGGAATTGACGCACACCCGTCCTGCGGCACAGGTCAAGCATGTTTTGAACGCCGTCGACATTGGTGCGGAACGGTTCGTGAGACCTGGGATCTTCGCGGAAGGTCATGCTGGCTGCGTTATGCAGCACGCGGTCGCAATGTTCAGTAACCCACCGCGTCGCTTGATCATCCAGTCCCAGTTGCGGTGTTGTAAGGTCGCCTTCCAACACAACAGGTCGCGGAAGCGTACGGCCCTCCAGCCGCTCCCAGCGCTGCATGACCGCTTCCACACGATCAACTGCAGGCTGTATCCGCGTGCTGCGGACCAGCACCGCCACGTGCTCTTCTTTTTCCAGCAGGTAGCGAAGAAGGTAGCCACCCACCAGACCGGTCGAGCCGGTTAACAGCAAATACCCCATCAGATTTTTCCAAAAAATATGTCCGAAAGAAGTAGACCGCCGCCTGAGGGGACACGCCTCAGGGAACACATACGCTTCAGGGAACAGGCACTGTGTTTGGGACGTGAGCCCCGTGCAAGCCGTGCGGCCCAGAAGGTCTTCCGTGAGCAGTGCACGGGGGTTTGAATCTCCGCCTTCCTTGCAAGGGACCGACGTCACCGCCGCCTGGGTTCCACTATGCTTACCGCGTCGGAAAACGTCAATTTTCTGACCCGGGCAGAAAACGGAAGATTTTCACCCCTTGTCGCCGGAGAACCTGGGCTGTGACCTCCGCTCACTGCAGGCTTCTTCCCTCCACCACCACGGATCGGCCTTATGCGGGCAAGGGGACGGCCAACAGCTGTGGTGCGGGTTGTGTTCCGACCTGGCAAACAGGCGCTGCGTGGCTTTTTTGGGGTGGGGGACGGCGTGCCGGCGCCAGCCCAATCGTCATCATCCTTGCGACCGGACGACGACTCGCACCAAACGACAAGTTGCGGATCACCCGCAGGCGACTTAGCCCCCCGGTAATCGCACACCGTTTCCCGTGGCAAGCGTCCCCGGCCCGCCGGATCTCGCCGCGGACCCCAGCCGCTGGGAAGCGATTAGAGGAAGAAATCCTGATTCGGAAGATTCAACAGCGTTCTGCCCAGATTGCGTCCTGCTTTTTCGGGGACGTTGACGTAATGCGCTCGAGCGGCGTGGACGTCCAAAAAGTAACCTGCCAGGGGATGTTCGGCAAAGATGGCTCGACCGCCGCTGGCGGTAAACAGCCGATCGATCGCCTCGACGGCCTTGCCCACAACATTGGCTGAGTCAAACCGGTACTGAACACGCAAATCGACCGGAATCCGCTCGCCGCGTTGTACCCGCTGCATCATATCGTCCAGATTCCTGTGAAGGATGACACGCATTTCATCGACCAAAGTGGTTGCACCAGCAGCGGCCATCTGCGCGGCTGGGTCCTCGGCGACGCGCGATCCGTCACCGGCGGCCACTTTGTGGGCCGTCGCCTGACAGAACGCCTTCAGGGCGCCCTGGGCCATTCCGATGGCAGACGTGGAAATGGCCCGCACCAGTACCTGGCCAAAAGGCAAACGATAAAGGGGCGCGGTATTGACCGCGTTGCCGGGGTTGTTCTGCATAAAACCGTCGATAAAACGATGCGTTCGATATTCCGGTACAAAGGCCCCGTCCACCACGATGTCCTTGCTGCCGGTCCCTTTCAATCCGATGACGTGCCAATTGTCTTCGATGCGGTAGTCTTTTCTGGGGATCAAGTAGGACCGCATGTCGGGAACGGCGCCTTCCTGCACCGGTGCGTAGCCGCCCAGCAAGACCCAATCGCAATGGTCGCATCCGCTGGAATAGGACCAGCGCCCCGAAACGCGGAAGCCCTCCTCGACACGTTCGACTTTTCCAGTTGGCGAATACGACGACGAAATCAGGACACGGGAATCATCTCCCCACACATCTTCCTGGGCCTGTTTGTCAAACAGAGCCAGGTGCCAGTTGTGTATTCCGACCACCCCCATGATCCAACCGCTTGACGGGCACGCTTCGGCCAGCGTAATTTGCACCTCGAAGAAGGTGCCGGGGTCGCTTTCCCACCCGCCGTAGGCCGCCGGTTGGAGCATGCGGAAGAAACCCGCTTGGTGGAAGTCGGCAATCGTTTCTGCGGGAATGCACCGTCGCCGCTCCGTTTCGGCGCGACGTGCTCGTAAAGCCGGCGCCAATCGTCTCGCTCGATCAAGCCATTCCGGGGGGGCTACGGCTTCCACAGGGTGAGTGGAGACAATCGTGCTCATTTTTTTCAAGCCCTGGAGGACCCCTTCGAGGCAGGGTGTCTTGGCAGCTGGCTGGGAAAGGATAACTTCAGTATGGTTTTCACCTCGCTGCAAATCAACAAGCAGCCCGCGGAACCGCGTTGCGGCCTACAATGCAAATCATGAAGATATCAGAAGTTACCACCTGGTCTGATGAATAGCTCATTCCTCCATGCCACCATCGACGGTGAGATTGCCACCTTATCCGTCCAGCGTCCCGCTTCGGACAATGCGCTGAATGGTGCCGTCGTCTGCCAGCTGGGCGAGGCTTTCCGCCAGGCGGCGGCTGACCGGGCCGTTGGTGGGATTGTGATCGGTCGTGCCGAGCAACCGTTCGTTTCGGGGGCCGACGTGCCCTTCTTTATCCGGAACATAAAGTCCGGTGACATCGACCGGATCGTCGCTTTTACAAGGATGGCTCAAGATTTACTGGGAGAAATGGATCGGTGTGCCAAGCCGGTCGTGGCGTGTATTCACGGCGCCGCCCTGGGTGCGGGGCTCGAAATGGCTTTAGCTTGTGACCGGATCGTGGTCTCGACCAGGACCACGCTGGGCCTGCCAGAGACCCGCCTGGCAATTTACCCTGGGCTCGGCGGCACTCAACGTTTGCCGCGGCGGATTGGCATCGGACTGGCCAAGTGGTTGATCTTCACAGGCGCTCGTATCCCGGCCACGGTCGCCGCGCAGATCGGCCTTGTGGACCAGGTGGTCGAACCGGATCGATTGGACCACGCCGCTCGTGATGTCGCCATGTCCTTGGCGGACGCCCGCGATAGCGGTGGCCCGGCTGCAGTGGATCTGCGGCCTGAGCACGTGGCGCTGAGAGACTTTTTCGCCAGCCACAGCGGCGAGGCGATTCAGCAAGGTCGAGCCGATACGGGTGGCGACAAACAACTGACCATGGCCGCGTGCCAGGTCGCCGCCGCCGGTTCGATTGCCATCCGGATCGCGGATTGGCTGATCGACACGGGAATGGCCCTGCCGCTGGAAGATGCCTTACAACTGGAAATCGACCACCTGATCGACGTGTTCACGACAGAGGATGCCCTGGCGGGCCTGCAGAGCGTATTGACGAAGGGTCGGGCACCAACGTTCCGTGGTCGGTAGCCGGTTTGTGACCTGTGTCCGGTCTGTGTCAGGAGGACTGTGTCGGGAAGTTTTCCATCCCTTTTCCGCCTCGCCGCCAGCAGCATGGTTTTTCACGGCCCGCGCTGGAAGGGGACCTTTTTCGGTGGCAGCTGTCCCTCAGCTACCCCCTCCGCTTGCGCACCTCAGCGGACCGGGTCTTCCCACGGGATGGTCAGCGGTGTCGCCTGGCTGGCCTGGGAAACGGCCTCCTGCGGGGCAAGGCTTTGGGGGTCGGGCCGATGCCGAGCGAAAAAACGGCCGACGGGGGTGTTCAGCAGTGCGGGGAAGACAAGCAGGTCACCCAGGAGGGCCATGACCAACAGGAGGAACATGAACCAGGCAAAGCGTTCGATGGGCAGGAAGGGGCTGAAGGCAAAGAAAAGCAGTCCCCCGCCACAAATCAGTGTCGTCTGCAACATGGCTGAGGCGCATTGCTGGTAGGCAGACTCCACGGCCTTGCTCCGGCACCCATAGCGGGCCAGTCCCCTGCGGAAGGAGACCAGGAAGTGGATCGTGTCGTCCACGGCGATACCCATGGCCGCGCTGGCGGTCATCATCACGCCGATGTCGATCGCCTGGCCGCAGAGCCCCAGGCTGCCAAAGACGACGGCGGCCGGGAAGATGTTGGGGACCATCGAGACCATGCCGGCGATCAGGCTCCGGGTAATCAGCATCATCACCAGCCCGATCAGCAGGAACGCGGTGACAAAACTGCGGATCAGGTCTTCCAGCAGTTGTTTCTGGGCCGTGTAGATCAGCGGCACCCCGCCGGTAACCACCGCGGTGGCCTGCAAACCTGTTGTCTCCTGCTCTTCCTCCAGAAACTTCGCGACCACCCCATCCAGGCGCTGGAGAAATTTGCCGTATTCCACTTTTTCATCGGTCGAGAGCCGGGCGCTGATCCGCCACAGTTCGTTTTTTTGGGGCCCGTCGAGGTACAGATAACCCAGCTGTTGGAAATCTTCCTGCTGTCGCTGGATTCGCCGAGCAGCAACGCGGCGGTGCATGATTTGTCGAGCGCCGCCGGCGGCGGGCAGCGCGGGGACAAAGGTACTGGCTGCCAGCGTGCCGCCCACATGGTCCAGCCGATCGATCCTCTCCCGCAGCCGCTCGACCGTTTCGATCCGTCTCAGCAGTTCCCGCGCGTCATCCTCTCCGCGAGGTCCCAGGTTCAGCACGACTTCCATCGGCACCAGCGGGCCAATGTGCTGCTGCAGCCACGCATAACTGCGCATCAGGTCGGATGTGGGGGGCATCAGGTCGTTCAGCTTGGTGGAAGTCCGTATGCGAGAAATTCCCAGTAAGAAAAGGGGCAGCAGCAGCAAGACAACCAGCAGCAGGCCGGTGCCATATCGCGAACTGGAAAGACGACAGAGGCCGAACCACCAGGGGTCTCCCCCGCCCCGCCGCCCTTTTGTCTGCAGACCCGCAGCGTGTTCGGCGTCCGCCGGCCGCATCCACCAGCTCATCGCCGCCGGCCACAATAACAACAGCACCCCCAGAACGATCATCACGCCAATCGACGAGAACAAACCGAACCTGCGGATGGGGATCACCTCGCTGACCATCAGCGAACCCAAACCGAAGCTGGTGGTGACGCTGGCAAGTGTCACGGGCAGCCAGCCGCGGCGCATGGCGCGGCGAAGCGCCCCGTCGACGCCCTGATGCCGCACCGCATCCAAGTAATAGTTGGCCAGGTGAATCGCCCCGGAAACACCCAGCACGTAGACCAGAACGGGCATCATCATCATGACCGCGTTCATGTTCGTTCCGGACAAAAACAAGACCGTGAGGCTGGCGGTCCAGGCCCAGACCGCAGTGAGAAAGACAATGACGATCATGCGGAAGCTGCGGAGGCTGCGCCAGGCCGCCAGTAGTCCCCACACTCCCGACATCGTGCCCATCCACAGCAAATATTGCTGGCTGGCTGCATCAATGGCCACGCTATCGACAGTCGACCCGCCCACAAAGAATTTGTCACGGTCGAAACCCAAGTTGTTCGCGACCGTGTAAGCGGCACGTACCGCCTGCTCGCGGTTTTCCATCCCCACGTGGGAAACCAAGGCCACGACACAGGTCGTCTGGCCATCGTGGCCCACCAGCCAGCCCTGCATGCGATCCAGGGCCTGGTCCCGCTCCAGACCCGCCGGCCCATCCATCAATGCACTCAGCGTCTCTCGCCCCGTAAATACCTGCCGGAACAAACGGGGGGACGACTGTCCAGCGGTGGTCAAGCGGGACTGGCGCAACTGGTGGGCAAACGCCTCCAGCCGCTGGTCCTCAAGCGTGCAGCCGGGCCAGCTGACCACCAGGATCTCTTCGGTGCCAAAGCGGTGGAAGAACCAAATCAGCTCGTCCAGGCCCTCGATATGGCGGGGCATCCAGTCCTTGATGTCGTTGCTATTGGTCAGGTAGGCCCGCAACGAGCCGTAGCCCAGCAGCGGCAGCACCAGCAAGGCGGCCAGACAGATGGCTCGACGGTAACGGCAGTAAAACAGCTCGGTCATGGATCCAGGCTCTTCCTTCCGACAGCGGCACCTTCCAAAAATCTTTCACCGCCAGCCCACCGGACGGTGCGCGTGTTTACCGCCAGCCTGACGGAACGCGGTCCCTGCTGGCCGTCCGAAATTCAGCCCGCTTGCTCAGCGGTCTCTCTCCCCCCCGCGCCACAAGGCCCGTGAAACGATCGAAGGCAACGACGGACGCCGCAGGGGCGGTGGCCAATTCGGGGCGGTCGGAAAACATGGCTGGGTGTCAACATCTGAACGCGAAAACCGCGGCAACGGTCCCTTCTGCAGGTCCCCTGACCCGGCCAGGGCGGGTCATAGCTACGGTCGTTTTGGTGAACCTCCTTAAATTTGGTTTTTTCGCGGCCTAACAGAATTTACGTTGGTGGTTTGGATTTGACTGGCGCTTATCGGAGAGCCAGGTATCGGTCGTCCCTCCCAGTCGCGGCAAACCGTCGCAGGCCACGAACTCGCGCTGCGGATGCCGGCGGATACGGCTGGCCGCCAAGCGGGGGTCATGATTCCAGAGCACCCACCATCGGCCATCGGCCACCTGACCCAGCAGTTGCGGCTTACGGCGGCGGGAGTCGAGCGGATGCGTGTCGTAGGCGGGGCACCACATGTGGCGGAGGTGAGCGGTCGAGGGGCAGATGTCGGCCAGGTAGATGGCTGCCTGGCCGCCCGACTCAAAAAGGAATGCCAGGTGGCCCCGCGTATGGCCACCGGTCAGGATGGCCTTCAGTCCCGGCAGGATCTGCTGGCCGTCCTCGACCAGGTCGAGCTGAGCGTGGCGCAAGGGGAGGATGTCCTCCAAGGCATACGCGGTTTTCAATTCGATCGCTTCCCGGGTCGCATCCTCCCATTCGATACGCCCCACCACGTGTCGTGCCTGGGGAAAGGTCAGCCGCCGGGCTCCGCCGGCATCCAGACGCGTGGCCCCTCCCACGTGATCGAAATGGAGGTGGCTGAAGAGGACCGTATCGATCTGGTCCAAAGGCATTTGCAATTCGGCCAGGCTGCGGATCAGCGGTTCGCCCTCCTCCATATCGTAAAATTTGCGTTGCAGGGCATCGTACTTGCCGCCGTATCCGGTATCGATCAACACGTTGTGTACGCCATTGCGGGCCAGCACGCAGTGGTTGGCAAAGGGTACCCGGTTTTGCGGATCGGCACGGACGACGTTGTGCCACAGCGATTTGGGTACCACGCCAAACATGACTCCGCCGTCCAGTCGGAACATGCCGCCGTTGACGGTGGTCAGTTGCCAATCTCCAAGCTGCATGGTTCCGTTTCCCGCAAGCTGCCGGCGTGCGTCCTTGTTTTCCGGGTGCGCGTCAGGCATTTTCCAGAATGGCCGCGGCATCATCGGCAATCGGCATGCCCCTCCGCAGCGGCTTGCCACTGCCGGTGCGTGGCAGAGTGGCCACGAAAAAGATCCGTTCAGGAACCTTAAAATACGTGACGCGTCTGGCGCAGTAGCGACGCAAGTCCTGTTCGCCAGGCGGCTGGGCCACGCCCGGCTTGAGCATCACCCGTGCTCGGCCCGTCTCCTCTGCTTGGGGGCTGCGGTGAGCGTAGACGGCCGCCTCCTGGACGGCCGGGTGGGACTCCAGCACCGCTTCGACCTCCTGCGGGAAATATTTCATGCCCCCCACATTGATCATTTCCTTCGAACGGCCGCGAATGAAGAGGCAGCCCTCGGAATCCAGCTCGCCAAGATCCCCCGTGGCGAACCAGCCGTCTGGCATGATCCGGTCGCGCGTCCGCCAGGGATCGTAGTAAGCGTCCAGCAGGCCTTGGCCTCGAATGTGGATCTCCTTGAGTCCTTTTCCCAGTCCGAGATCGACCAGCTTCAGGTCATAGGCAGGCAACAGCTTTCCCACGGCATCGACATGCTGGTCGGCCCACAACAGATTGATGCACGGCAGTCCGACTTCGATGATTCCGTAGGCCTGGGTCAGCGGGATGCCGAAGCGGTCGCGAAACGCCGCCGCGGTCCGGCTGGAAAGCGCGCTGGCCGTGGAGATCGCCAGCCGCAGATGGCTGAGCAGCTGTCCGCTGCGATCGGCCGCCATCAGCAGATAATGCGAGGGCGAACCGTAGATGATGGTCCCCTGGTACCTGGCCGTCGTATCGACGATGGCACTGCCCAGCCTTGTCTTCCGCGGACAGATCACCGTCGTGGCACCGAACGTCAGGTAAGCCACGATGGAGACGGCAAAGTGATACGACATGGACAGCAGCCAGATCACCCGGTCCTGGGGGCAGATTTCCATGCCATCGTTGGCCGCATGGATGCGATCCAAAATCGTTTCGTGGGAAAGAACCACGCCTTTCGAATCGCCGGTTGTTCCCGAGCTGAAGCGAATAAAGGCGGCGTTCACGTCGGCGAATCCCGCCGGATGATCTCGCAGCGGTCGCACTGGGAAGAGAAGATTATCGTCGGCCAGCTTCTGCACCGGTCCGCAGACCGCCGGATGAAACACGTTCGCCGAGACATCACGCGAGACAATGTGCTCCAGCCGTATCCGCTCGCAGAGGGCTTGCTTTTCCACGTCGGCCAACTCTACCGGTATCGGCACGACACAGGCCCCGCATCGCCACAAGGCGTAATTGACCACGATGTAGTTCAATCCGCTGGGTGCATGCAGTCCGACGCACTCGCCCGCCGAAACACCCGCCGCCGCCAATTGTGCGGCGACCTCGTCGATCATGTCGCACAGCTGGGCATAGGTGTAGACCTCATCCTGGTCGGGACAGACGACCGCGGGGTGATCCGGTTGCTGCCGGGCAGTTTGCACCAGTTTCTCGTACAGATTCACCTTCGCTGCTCGCCTGAACATTGTTTCGCGCCTCAACATTGGTGAGCCGCCGTTCCGGCGGCTTCTCCCATCTTCCAGCAGCTGCCCACCACGCGGGCCGAGGCCTGCGCGCGATGATCGGCCGAAAGGCACTTGCCCGCGGCCCACAGGTTGCTGTGACCCTTCACTTGCAGCGACCGTAAGGGAATCTCGTACTGCACCTCGGCCGGCAAATATTCCAGCTCCAAGCCACGTTGGGGATGCCAGTATTCAATCGGCCAGCTGCAGCGACAGATGCCGTCCTCAAAACGGCGACCACTGCGGATATCCTCTTCGGTCAGATAATATTCCCCCCGGATACGCCCGCCGTCGCGAACCCCCAGTTCGCCGGTCTGCGTCACGCGGGCCCCGGCAAAGTCGGTAAAGCGACGCAGGTAGGTCACCAGCTCTTCCTGGATCCGGCAAGTTTCCACATCGATCTGCCGGCGCCGTTCGGCCGATCGCCAGTCACCAGACAGGGGCACAAAAAGCTTGACGTAGACTTCGCCTTCTTCCGTACCGCTGTCCAGCCAGGCGTGTTGGCACAGCGACGGCAATTCACCACGCTGGGCCGCCAGATGTATTTGCTGTACGATCTTCAGCCCCTTGGGAAACGCCACCGCGCCCGGCTGGACTCCCCCCAAACGAAACACCACTCCGCCGGCGGCCCGCTCGTCGTCGTCCAGCACCAGTCTTCGATCCACCATGCCCACCACCTCGCCGCTACCGGTCGTGTCAATCAACGCCCGGGGACGGATCATCCTCGGACGCTGACCGCTGGTAATCTCCACCTCTGTCAACCTGCCGCCCACGGCCCGTACGCCCGTGACGCGGCTGGCGTACAACTGCAAAATGTTGTGCTCTTCATCCAGCCAGCTGCGGACGACGTTGCGGTAAACCTCCGGGCTGACCGCCAGGCACCACGTCTTGCCGATCCGCCGCTTGCGGACCTGCGGACTCGACTTGTGCAACCGCACAACCAGTTCGTCGATCAACCCGTCGTTCAGCGGCTTTCCCTGCGGGTCGTACAGGCCGGCCAGCGTGTGGATAAAGGCCTTGGCAACGGTGCCTCCCGCCATGGCTGAACTCTCGATCAGCCAGGTTCGCGATCCGCGCCGAGCGGCCGCCAGGGCGGCCGCCATCCCCGCGGCACCCGCCCCCACGACCACCACCCCGCCATCCCTACCGTCCGCCGCGACCATCGCCGCTGCTGCCTCCCGATACCCGGCCAATTGACTGTGGGCCCCACTTTTCGCCGCACCAGGGGCCCTCAACACCCGCTACCCCCAAAGGGGCGACCGGGGGGCCATAGACCCTCTATTTGCTGCAAATTTACAAAATAGTATAGATATCTCTATCTATTCATCATTCCCAGATTACTTAGAATTCCCAGCTATTTCAAGCAATTTGAACACCTTTTCGAACGAAAAAATGGCCGCCTGGCGGCCATTGGCTGTGAGGATCGGGTGCCTTGGTCCGAGTTGAATTTTTCCGCTGGGCGACAGGGGCCCGAGTTTCGCCAACGGGTCCGCCCCTCAAGGCGGCCCCTTGTTGGCGGCAGCGGAAAACGGGAACCATTCGGCCTGGCAGACCGCCGGGGGCCGGGTCGCCGACCGTGGCCGGTCGGTCGTCCGGGGGGGCAACGGACGAGCCTTTTCACGTGGCCGTCAAAGTGGCCGCAAAATTGTTGACACAACGGACAGACCGTGCCTAAGGTGGAAGTGAGTTCTTTTTCAGGCCGAAATTCGCCTCCTTGCCGGGGTGAGGAAAGTCGCCAAAACTTTCGCCGCTGGCACGAATTGCCAAAACGGGTGGCGCGTTTTGGCGACCTGAATGTTCAGCGTCGAGAAACCACTCGGGGAACTTTGAACCCAGCCAATCAGCCTGCTGTTTGATCGCCACGGGTGTGGCAGGTTCCTGGAAGACATTTGGAGAGGAAAGTCATGCTTGTACAAAACGCCTTAACCGTCGAATTCTTTGACGCCTGTCTGGATGCCGTCACGGACGCTGCCGAAGCCCGCAACAGCGACCATGCCGCGCTGGTAGGTTGTCAAGCCAGGCCAGGCGACGATTATGCCTCGAACTTCGAACAACAGCGCGACGATTTCCAGGAACTGGCGATGCGTCTGCGGGAGGGACAAGCTTCCTGGACGAACGATCCGGACGAGTCGCAAAAACATCAACTGTTGGATGATATGCGGCAGGTGTTGACGGCGATTCGGATCGCAGCTTTTGATACGGGACTGCACGGCCGGCAAGCGGGGCTTAGCGATAGCGACATCGTGGCCGAACTGGAGAAATACGCCAAGCTGGACTACCAGATTCGTGGCGAACTTTTGCCCTGGTTGAAAGCGGACCTGGGCGTTACCGAAACCAAAGCCTACTGATTTCCGCGGCAGGCCACGGCCGCCCACCCCCCCAGGCGTGACAGGTCCCCCCTTGCTCGCGCCCCTTTTCTTTTTCCGCCAGCAGGCCAGCCAGGGAGAGGCTGAGCCACCCCAAACGCGGCGGACTTGTTCTGGCTGTAATCTGTTACCCGATGGCAGTCGAGGGAAAACCTTGACGGGGTCGGGAGTCTTTTTCGCCACCGCGACCCAGTCGATCGCCTGGGCAACGCGGATATCGCGAAAAAGACTCCCGACCCCTTCCTCGACAAAAAGACAACGACGCGCCCGGATGCGATATTTTCAGCCACCGCTGGTTTCGCGCAGCTTGGCGACGTATGCATCCAGGAATGCCTCGCCTTGGGAGGGGTCAAAGCAGTGGGGGTCATAGCGGAAATGGATACTGACCTCTCCAGCGTACTTGGCCACCACGATGGCCCCGCGCGTCAGCGGACGAATCGGCGGCACGCCCCCGATGGTCTCCAGCGTCACGTTCCCGCAGACGAGGCGGCGATCACGGCGGGGCAATCGGGTCCGCCCAAAGACCCGCCCCAGGTTGCTCAGCACGATCGTGGCCATACACCGCTTGCCATCCAAAAACCTGGGCAGCATGCCGCGGATCCCACTGGCGAATCCTAGCCCGCCTAAAAAACAGAGGCTGCTGTGGTTCTCCAGAACGGACCTGGTTTCAGCTCGAATCGATTCCAGCAGTTGCTGACCGTCCACGCAATCGCGGGCACGGCGGGAGAGGAAAGCGAAACTCAGTCGGTTGGTGGCCGGCAGGGCCTGGTCCGCGGTGACCCGCAAGTTGACCGGCAAGTTGACACGCATCCAGCCACGGGCCGTGGGGTGATGCCGCCGGTTCCAGGCTTGCACGACTTGCAACAGATCGCGCAACAGCAGATCGTTGAAGGTGGCCCTGGCCGACCTGGCGATTTGGCGCAAGCGTTTTTCGACTGGGTCGTCGAGCGGGCGGGTCAGAAAACCACGTTCGTCCAGGTACGGCCAGGGAGGCTGCGCGACGCCGGCCGGGGCGGCCAAGGGCAGCGAGCGGCGGGCAAGAAACCTGGCCCAGTGGATGGCGGTCTGGCAGACGTCCCGCGGGGTGAGCCGATAGTGGGGCGTATCCTGCCCCAACAGAAAGCCGACTTCCGCACGGTGTTGCAACAGTTGTTCGTCGACCGCCGGCAGGAGCGGCCCGGCCCTACGATGGTATCGTTGGGCATATCCCAGCAAGAGGTCCTCCAGGAACCGGATTCCACCCAGCCCGTCGCAACAGGCATGATGGATCCGCAGCCGCAACCGCGTGGACGTATCGCTGACGCGGACCCACGCCCGCAGACCGCTGCCGGAGGCCAGGTCGATCGGCTGGCAAAGGTCATCCACAATCGGTTTTTCGGCCGTCGCCCAGTCGACTTCCGGCAGCGGGCAATCCCCGGTCTGCCAGGCGGGCCATTTTTGCGAATCGTCTATCCGGGCCCGCAGGAGCGGATGGCGGGCCAGGGCCGTCTGCCATGCGTCCGCAAAACACTCCTGATCCATGACGCCCGTAAATTCCAGTTCAGACGGACAAGCCGTCGGATAACCCGGCCGATCATCGCACCAGTAGTAATACTCGAAGGGTGTCAGAGGCAAAGGAAAAATCAACGCTCGGCTCCAGAGTCTGCTAATTTCCAGTCCACGGCAAGGGAAAGAAAACGGCAATCGCCAGCGACGCAAGCCCGCACACCAGGCCAGCGGCAACAGGGGGCATCGGGTCTCCCAGCCGTCCTTCGCGTCCCCCACCAGGGGGCTTGTCGAAGACAGACCGCGCCGTGACGGGACCCGCGGCGGGGATGCGGACGGCCGCCGCGGCCCGCACCGCCGGCGGGGATGCGACAAGCCTCCGGGGCGCAAGGGCTTTGCCCGCAAACTGGCTCGCAAAAAGGCGATTTCGTCGCCTTTGCCCAGCTGATGGTCCATCTGCTCCTTTTTGATTATAATCAAACTAGCTGTGTCGCGGTCTGAATCTTGTCGCCGCATTCTGACGCGCAGGCACCCTTGCCACCGGGCGCTAGGGGAGTTGGAAGACTCGAATCTTGTCGCTGCTCGACGAAGCACCCATGACAAACCGAAAAATCAGAAATCGCCCCCGGAGGCGGCAGGGCGTTTTGCGCGGCGTCGAGCCTCTGGAACCCCGCTTGCTTCTGGCAGGCGATGTCGAATTTCGCTCCTTTGACGGAACGGGCAACAACCTGGACCACAACGATTGGGGTGCCGCCAACACTCCGCTCCAACGCTTGACCACCGTCGAGTACGGCCCGGGCATGACGAACGGGTTTCCCAACCTGGCCACCCGCGTCGACTCGACCGGCCAGACGATCAACCCGCGGAGTGTCAGCAATTTGCTGTTCGACCAGGACGACTCGCATCTGAACGATCGCGGCCTGACCAGCTTTATTTTTCAGTGGGGTCAGTTCTTGGACCACGACTTGGACCTGACCGGGTCGGCGATGCCACCGACGTTTATCGGATTTACCGTGCCGGACGACGGGACGGAAACCGAACTGCCTCTGGGGACGATGATTCCCATGCTGCGCTCGAGGTTTGTCTGGGACGAGGGAGTCGCTCAGCAAATCAACCAGATCACCAGCTACATCGACGGTTCCAGCGTCTACGGCTCGGACGATGCGCGGGCCGCCAACCTGCGGGCCGGCTATGGCGGTTTCCTGCTGACAAGTGACGGCGTCAACAACCAGTCCGATGGCGAGGGACATCTTCTGCCATTCAACTTTCAGGTGGAAGGCAACTACCTGCCCAACGCCTCACCCCCCAGGACGGGGACCGGCGTGCCCCTGGATCGCGACGACCTGTTCGTGGCCGGCGACGTGCGGTCCAACGAACAACCGGGACTGACCGCTTTGCATACGCTGTTCGTGCTGGAGCACAACTATCAGGCCCGCCAGATCGCTGAGCAGCTGGGCTTGGACCAGAATGACCTGGCGGAGACCGAAGTGGACGAACTGGTCTACCAGCTGGCTCGTGCCACGGTCGGGGCCGAAATCCAGGCGATCACTTACAACGAGTTCCTCCCCGCCTTGCTGGGCCCCCAACAACTGGAGAGCTACGGCGGCTACGACAGCCAGGTCAACGCGGCCATCGCCAACATTTTTTCGACGTCGCTATACCGGGTAGGCCACACGATGCTGCCCAATGAGCTGCTGTTATTGAATGAAGATGGTACGCCCGTGCCCGACCAAGTGGTCATGGGCGCGTCGATCGCCGCTGGCCAGGTCGCGCTGGGAGAGGCTTTTTTCAATCCGGGTCTGATCACCGAAGTTGGCATTGAACCCTACTTCATGGGGCTCGCCACGCAACAAATTGAAGAAGTCGACCCGTTGATGACCGATGGCGTGCGGAATATGCTCTTCGCTCCGCCTGCCGCGATGGATCTGGGTGCCACGAATTTGCAGCGCGGCCGCGATCACGGACTGCCTGATTACAACCAGGCCCGCATCGACTTTGGGTTGGAGCCTCGGAACAATTTTGAGGAGATCTCCAGCGATCCTCACATCGTTGCCGCGCTGAAAGCTGCTTACGACGCGGCCCACGACGGCCACGGAGGCTACGATGCGATCAACAACATCGATGTCTTTGCGGCCGCGATCAGCGAAGACCATATTCCCGGCGGCAGCGTCGGCCAGCTGATCCACACCGTGCTGGTCGATCAGTTCGCGCGGTTGCGGGATGGGGACCGCTTCTATTACGAGAAGACTTTTCGTGGCTCGGCCTTGGCCGAAATCCAAAACACGCGGCTGTCCGATATCATCCGCCGCAACACGAACCTGCAGGCCGTGCAGGATGAAGTCTTTCGTGGCCAGCACGTGTTCAGTTTCCGCGGCGAGGAGGGACATGGCGGAATCCATCTGACCCTCCGGGTCCGCGGCGATCAGCTGCAGGTGGTGCGGGGCCAGTCCAACCAGATACTGGCCACCGCCAACCTGGACGAGACGGACATCGTGGTAATTTACGGAACCTCCGAAAACGATCGATTGCGCGTCGATCACAGCGTGGCGGCCGCCTTTGCCGGTTCGGTGGAAGTGCACGGCGGCGGCGGGGTCGACAGGCTGATCGTGCAGAGCACCCGCCAGGAGGCTGGAGAGATGATCGGGTCGAGCGAAATTCGCGTCGGCCCGCTGTCGGTGGTTGCCGGAAATACCGAGCAGATCGGGATCTTATCCACAGCCCCCACCGGTCCACCGTGGTTCGCCCGCGGACTAAACCTCAGCTGGGCAGCCGCCGACGCCCTGGCAGAGGACCATCTGTCGCCCCATGCCATGCATCGCAGCCTGACCACCCATTTTCCACCCGCCCGGATGCTCAGCAGCAGCACCGGCCACCTGGAGATCCCCGAGGTCCCGCTGAGTCCCGCCGAGGAAACCCGACCTGATCCGAAGGCCCTGGCCGTACGGGCGGGGGGTCGGTTGAGCCGGTGGGACCTGTTTGCCACGGGGCAGGAAGAACCGGTGGCGGGGGTGAAAGCGGCGGACGACTATTTCCAAGGGCTGGGCACCGACGGGATCTCCCGCAGCCCCTTCGGCCGCAAGCGGTAAAGGACGCGGCCGGGCCACCTGGGCTGGCCCACCCAATCGGCCCCCCCTGGAGTGGGGCGTGGGAGGTCACCGCAGCGACCTTGTCCGACCCGCCAGGAATCCTCCGTCATCGCGCGAGGCAGGGGTGACTGTCCGCTTCACCGCACGCGGTTGGCACAGCGGCTGGCAGGTCCCTGCTGGGCCCCGTGACGGTGATGGCAGTCGCAGGGCGGGCAAGCGTTGTAGGCGTGAATCCCGGGTCCATGATGGATACCCAGCCAGCGGCGGACTTTGCGGCCGGCCTCGGCGTGCTGGACCGTCACCAACAGCATGCTGACCACGAATGCCAGTGCCAACATTATGCGTTTCATTTCTAGGTTCCTTGTCATGAGGGACGTAAGCAGCGATGGTTTTTCGAGAGTGTCACGCCAGATGCCCCGCCCAGTTCTACGGGGCGGCCTGATCTGGACGGCCACCGGCTGATGGCCTCTTGTTCGTCCCGTAAAGTTTCCTGCAGGCCACTGGCCAGCCGACGCATTCATAGCCCGGCCGGTCCAATTCCCGACCCTTGGCGAGGGATCATTTAGAGCGTGCTGAGATCGGTAATGTTGTTGATGGGAAACACTCCATAGATGCCGCGGGTAAAGACCAGCTCGATAAACTCGTCGGCCACCAGGATCGGGCTCTTTGGCACAACCACGATATCGGAATCCCGGATCCAGATCTCGTCCGCCGGGCAGGGTCGTTTTCCGTACAAGGCACCCCGGATATCCAGCTTGGTGGCCATCAGGCACCAATTGGCGTCGCGGCGGAAGACGACCACTTGATTCAGATTGGCCCCCACTTTCCAGCTGCCAGCCAGGGCAAGTGCCTGCATGACCGTGGTGGGCCCTTCCAGTTCGTAACGACCCGGCCGGGCGACTTCACCCAGGACATAAACATAGCGCGGTGCCCGCGCTTCGAGAATGGGTGTCACGTCCAGGCCGCTGACCAGTTCCGCATAGCGGGCATCCACTTCGCGCTTCAGTTCGCTTAGCGTCAGACCTTGTGCCGACACCGAACCGATGCCGGGCAGCTGTACGGTTCCCTCGGGTGTGACGCGGGTAGCAGTCGCTTGGCCACCGGCGCCGAAACGCCGATCAACGGTGGCCCGCAGCTCTTCCAGCCGGGTATTTGTGTCGATTGGTGACACCGTGATGGTAGGTTCCCTGATGAGCCGCTTGTACGCCTCCTCCAGGGCCTTCCGCAATTCCTCAATGGTCCGATTTGCGGCCGGAATTTGACCGAGTTGTCCCACGGTAATCGTGCCGTCCGGCTGGATCTGCACATCTCGGTTTAATTCCGGTGCCGTGAGGGATTCGATCCGCACCTCATCGCCGACTTCCAGCCGATACGGCGTGGCGGAGGGTGTCTGGGAGAGGCGGAAGACAAAGCTGATCGAGTCGTCCACCCGGACGCGGTATTCGGGGACATGTCGCGTGCGAGCCGGTCCGACATACTCACCTTGAGCGAACACGTCAAAGGGGATGGGCCCCATCGCCTTCCAGCTCAACTCACCGCAGTAGCGTCCCCCGGCACAATGCACACCATGGATGGGCGCCGGGCCACAGAGGGCCGGCTGACTGCAGATCCCGTTTACCGGGACCACCTGGCTTGTGGGAGGGAGGAGCTCAGCAGCCGGCCTCTCGGACGGATGCGCGGCCACTGCAGGTATCGCCGGTGAGCTCAGCGGTGCGGCAATCCGCGTGACGGGAGGCGGGGGCGCCGTCTGCGCGATGGCGAGCGAAGCTGTTGAGGCCACCAGTGCCCACAAACAGAGGGTCGTCATCAGACGATTTTCAATGCCAATCCCGGCTGGCTTCGGGACAGGGACGCTCATACGCATGGTCGGTACCTTCACTCTGTCGACTTGGGGGGACTAACGAATTTCCGCGGGGGACCCGAATTTCTCTTTCACCAATCGGCCGAGTTGCTGCAGGGCCCCGCGGCCGGACTTTCCGTCCTGCCCGGCGACCGGCCCTTTGGCCTGACCAGGTTGGACGGGGGAACCTGGCACGGCGTTAGCTTGCTGATCTGGGAGGGGACTGCGGGGGGCCCCCAGCGAATCGGCCTGGCTGCGAAATTCTTCTGGAGCGACCCAATAGACCTGGCGTCCTTCATTGGCATTTTTGCCGGACTTGCGCGTATTGGCCAACAGGCGGTGATGCACCATTTTCGCCTGGTCCGCCCTTTTTCTGTCCCCCTTCATCTCGTACACCCGTGCCAGGTTGTGCCAGGTTTCCGGCTGGGAAGACAGTTTGGCCGCGTGGCTTAGCACATCCCCCGCACCATCCAGCTGACCATAATGGGCCAGCAGCACCCCCAGCTCGTTGGCCGCCGCATAATTTTTCTGATCCACCAGCAGGGCCGCCTGGTGCAGGGCAATCGCCCGGGGACCACGGATTGGCTTGTCCAGGGGGCGGCCTTGTCGTGGGGACGTCTCCAGCCGTGCCAGGCCATACAGCGCGCGCGAAGCCACCGGCTGCTGTTGGCTGGCAAAAATCAATTGTTCTTTGCCATATTGCAGATAACTTTGCATCGCCATCACGGGCGTGAGATGTTGGAAATCCAAGATCTTTTTCAGGGCCTGCGTCTGATGCGTGGCGATCAGCCTTTTTAAATCCACATCCGTCGAGAGCCGATTGTGCCCTGTCTGAAAGTCTTCGGCTTCGCGCAAGGCCACCAGACCCGCCTGCAGGGCTGTGGTGTATTGATGATTGCCGCTGGTATGGTCCAGCGCCTGGCTGACGCGGTTCAATACCACAATGAATTCCTGACGAGCCGAATGGGTGGCACCCCGGCACGCCAGATCATTGCCATAGCGGATGTGTTCGCCGCAGATGTGGCCGAGCAGTTGAAAGCGCTGCTGGGCTACCTGGGAAACATGAGGCGGCTGGCGGGGGGGTGGCTGCTGGGGGAGGACCCTCGCGGTGGCCGGCTGTTTGTCCCAATCCTGGGCAGGCGCTTTGGCCACAGACTGGTCGACCTGCTGGCGCCGATCGGCTGACTGCTCAGGCCGGGACTGGAATGATTTGGCTGGGGAATTCGCTAATCGGGCCACCTGTGGGCGAGCAAGCTGTCTGAGCGGAGCACGCGCGGTTGGCGGCGGCGCGGGTTTGGCAACAGCGGACGGGGGGGTGACGGCCAATGACGTCGAACGCTTTTGTCGCAGCAGCAGGCGTTGCTGGGGTAGCTTCGGATTGGCCAGGGTGGGGTGTCCGTGCACAGGAACGGCCTTTTTCGCAAGCAGCTTGTCGAACGGAACATCGGTCGGCGGTACAACCTGCCTGGAAGGAGGTGCAGAAGGAGGACTTTCGGGGACCCTCTTGATGGAGACCAAGCGGGAATCATCGGGACGCGGCGCGGTGGTGCTGACCGGGGGCGGGGAATGGGGATCGGCGGCCTTCAACGGTCGCTTGGCCAGATTGCTCTGAGGTTGGCCCGACGGTGCCTGCGACTTGGTCGGCTTGACAACCTGTGGGGGTGACAGCAATCGGTCAGCTGTCTGGGGTGACTTGTCCAGGGACGGCTCAGCAGCCTTCAACGGTCGCTTGGCCAGAATGCTCGGAGGTTGGCCCGACGCTGCCTGCGGCTTGGTCGGCTTGACAACCTGCGGGGGTGACAGCAACCGGTCAGCTGTCTGGGGTGACTTGTCCAGGACAAGTTCGGCGGCGGGTGCGAGGTGCCAAGTTGCTCGCGGGGATCGATCTGCTGACGTAATCGGCTGCTGTTGTGCGGACGGTTGGGGCCCTGGTTTTTGAGCGACTGGCACTGAGGCGATCGGGCCGGAGGAGGACGGCAAGCCGGGTGACTTGAGGGATAATTTCGAACCGCTGTCGTGTGGTTTGCGTAAATTCTGGGAGGGCTGCAGCGCGATACGAGTCCGCTTAGCAGCTGGGGCGACCGTGGCAACCGCACCGCGTGGCTCGGCCCGCGACCCCTGGGGCTCCTGACCGGGGACGGTCACCAATTTGTCCGCCAGCGGCGAGATGGGCATGACCCGCAGGACCGGATCAAGCCGCTCAGCAGACATTTCGGCCCTGGCCGCCCTCAGTTTCAACATGGGCTGGTTGAAGAGTGGCTCGCCACCAGGCATCACAATGGCGGAAGACGACGTCCCAGGATGGGCCGACGAACCTGGAGCGTCCGTCTTGGCAGAGGCAGCCGACAGCGCACCGATGGCAACGATGCCGAGGGTCGCCCCGAGCAGCATATAACGATCAATCACTTTGCCCATGAGTAATCGCAGGTGTGTCAAACGCGTCACAACGGATGTTGTCTCTATCCGCACTACACGACCTGAGCGTGTTATATTGATTCTGATAGAGCTTCCTTCGGACAGGCCGGGAGATATCGCTTCGCAAAAGCGGTTACATTGTCCGTTTCTAACAAATCCCCGGACAAATTATTGGCACAGCCGTTAAGCGTTAAATAATCGTTAAAAATTGACTACCTTAAGGCCGCCCAGACGGCTTTCAGCTTTGGAGCTCAGGTCAGCCGGAGGGACCAGCTGCTGGCCGTGTTTGCTCCGCTGGCTCGCCCTGCCCGCGGGCAATTTTTCCTGTTTGGCCCCCAGTGGTCGCCCAGGGGAGTCACGCCTGATTATTCGGGAAAGAGGCGGCTCCTGCCCTTGATGATGTGCCGCGTCTGCGACGGGCAGGAGGGGCTGTCGGGCAGGGGCAGCCGGAGCGAATTGGTCGTTTTGACGCGCCCCTGGGGTTTCCGGCTGCCGCTTACTGCCGTGTTATCATGCGTGCAGTGCTGGCAGTTGGAATCGCGTGAGAACTTTTCGCAAGGGCGTTCGCCAGACGAATCGAAGCCTTAGAGGTGCTGGCCGCAAACGACAAGATTTCAGCACCAGCGGAGTCCACGGTGCTATCGATCGATACGCTGGCTTCCTCGCCTCACTTGGCTGTTGTCCTTCGCCTGGCGATTTTGACGCGTCCATCGGTGGCCGGTTTTAAGCGCCTCCTGACATTCGGGACGGCCTTCGATTCACTGCCTCACAGCTTGCTCTGTCTCAGAAAAAACTCGTGCAACTCCTCCGTGTTCGCTGGATGAAGATACGTGCGGTCTGGAAACGCATCCCTAAGTAAGCTGATTTGCCGACCAAAATTTCGCATCGCGACTGACGCCCCTGGCGTACCCAGCGGGGAAATAAGTGTTCACCGACGGATTTTAAAACAGTGGCCATCCATGGCCGGTTTGACGACTGCCGTCCGCTCTGGCACGATCGGGCACGTTGGGAGCGCCGCCCCACGATACCGTTGCTGGAGAAAGATGTGGCGAATCCTGGAGAAAGATGCGGCGGAAACCCATCGGATTGAGCATGTCTGGTGGCACCTGCGCGATCCTCAGCGATCACAGGGCCACCGTCTTGGCCACTCGGCGCCAAACGCCCCTTTTTGACAATCGGCTGGAGACTCTCGGGCTGTCTCGCCACCTCCACCACGGTCCCTCATCCTTACCGCGCCTCCATCCTGACCGGCATCCCTGAAAACTCTGCTTTTTGCAGCGCGCTGATGATGGGTGTCGCCTCGGGCAGGTCGGCCAGAGTCCGGATGCTGGTCTGCCAAGGCCCATCCATCCAGCGCGAATGCGTGACTTCGGCAACTCTGCGAAATCCCAGCGGTTCCCAATTACGAATCGCGTAGCGGTTGTCGGGAATGATCAACACCACGGGGATCGTACCCGCCGGGATCAGCGTCAAGCGTGCTTCGTTGAGCTTCCGGGCCAGCCGTTTTCCACGAAACTTGGGGAAGACAAACAGATTCTTTGCCACGGCGTACCCTGGTGGGATCATCAAGCGACCCGCATACCCAAACCTGTATTCGCCCCCGCGCTGCACCCACGCGTATCCGGCCAGGCAGCCATCCACTTCGGCACAGATCCCCGCGGACCCCTCCGCCAGAAAACCGGAAAGCAACCGCGCCGTCTCGGCACTCAACTCACCAGCCTCGACCGCACGGGTCACCCGTCCGTTGGTAAGCGACACGATACCGGGATGCTGAAATGCATACCCAGAAAAATCTGGCATGACAAACACGAGCTTGGTCTGAGAACCATACGCGCGTCGCACCAATACCCGCAGCAACTGCTTTCCACTGGCCAGCGCCCCATACTGCCGAACGCGGTTATGCAGACGGCGACAGCTGCCGCCAGCGGTCACGGCAATCGTTTTGGCTAACACGGCGTTTCTCACTTGAAGATCGGGCGTACGTATCTCTGGTAGTACGGTTTGACTCGATCTCGCCAGACCAACTGATATTCCCGAAACATGGCCGAGGGCAATGAGCGGTCGCCCATCACGAAGAGATAATTGTGGCGCATCTCATGCTGGGGAGAGAAGCCCAGCTTGTAATTGTAGACGCCAGCCATGTGGTCATACTTCGTGAATCCCTCCTCAATCAACTGCCGTATCACGTAAGCAACACACACCAGTCCCGGAGAGTACCGCTGCCAAGCGGGATCGTAGTTAGTATTCCAGTCGTAGTATGTGCGGCCCTGAATAACCCCAATACGATAAGCGATCATCGTCTCACCGGCCCGCAGGACAAAAAGCATCATTTGGCCTCTGGAAAAAAGCTGGGAATGGGTCTCTTTGACGCACTCCATGTAGGCATCCGAACGTTGGGGACGATCTTTCCTGCCACGGACATCGATCATTTCACGAATTTTGTCGAACCATTGAAGGTAGCCCTCTCGATCTCGGATGACCTCTAAAGTCACGTCATGTTCCGTCTCCAGCGTGCGGATCTTCTTCCGCATCATCTTGCGGCGATGCTGGCTGAGATGACCGAGGTAGTCATCCCAACTAGGGGCGCGGATATCGGCCACAATGTTGCCAACCAGCCTTTTTGACGCACATTTTTTTCGCGCCAAAAAGGCATAAAGGGCCGAATGGTCGTTGACCG
>WVZU01000227.1:46601-54503 GCA_011772275.1 Planctomycetales bacterium
CACAGCAATGCTCAAGACACAACGGCACGATCCCCACGGCCTGCCCATTCTCGTTGGCGACCATCACCACATGCAACTCACGCTTTCCTCGTAAATATTTCCACCACCCCGCGCACCATGCGTAGGAATTTTGAGGAAAAACGTCTCCTTGGTTTGCCAAGCGTTCCCACTCGCTTGCGAGAAAAGAATCATCGATATCGTCTATCACATGACTCTTCAGAAGAGTACGGCTCCTGGGACACGTCATTACAGACTTTACACTTCGCATCTCAATCTTTCCGTGACTTTACCAAAGAAAGGATCGAATAGGGTGGTCGTATAAGTGCAGGCACTGTCTTGCGGAAGCCTGTGGCTTGCGGGAGCGTACGCAGGAGGGCTGCCGTCCACATAACACGATGCTAAAGACAAGGATCTTCTTTGATGTCCACTCGTTCGATGTCGGTCCAAGCATGAAATTTAGATCTCCGCAGAACCCTCTGGGCAAATTCCTCATCCATGTCCCTGGAGAGCGTCTGCAAAATTTGTTGGTGGCGTGCGTGCTTGGCCTTCCACCTGCCGAACGAGCGGCGTGAAAAACAAATACCTGTGCATATGTCGATTCTAACTGGTGAGATAGGCAATTTGGAAAATGAGAGGTTCTCTCGCGGGAAATAGAGCACTGGGTTTGGGCATTTTGGCCGCGTCACCAACTTGGCTGGAAGCGAACAATCTCAGCGACGCTTTGGGTTGGGCTCGACCAGCCCCAAAGGCCGCAAAGGGGCAAGGCGAAGACATGCAAAAACGATGTAAGGCTATGTCATAAAATACTTTGCGTCTAGTAAAACAATGCCTTTAGCCCAGCCGTTGGTCCGGCGTTACTTATCAATAAAAATCATTCCTAAGTCCTTGAACACTGGCCCTGAGGGGGATAAACTGATTGCTTCTTTCCTTTCCTAATTATAATACGCATATTACTTATTGCGCGGATTTTTTCTATCTGTTTACGTAGGATGGGTAAAATGGAAGTCGCGTTTTGTGATAATTCGTTCAGTACCGCTCGCGAAAACGTTTGTGACGGTCTTGCTCTTCTGTTTCAAGCGTACGCTTACGCGCGGGATTTGAAGTGCGATATTTGGGATTTCAGCGTTGAAATTTGGTGTCTGCGAGCTGCGGGGGTCGCCAATTTCGATTTGCGTTGGATGGTCAAAAAGGGGCTTGTGGATCATGCCGCAGAAGTCACGAAAAATGGCGACGAGAAACGCGCATTTCAACACGATCAAGGTATGGTTTTTACCGACCGCTCGTGTTTTGCTTTGACAGAGATCGGCATCGCTACGACTACGGCCCTGGTGGAGCCGGTCAGCGAGCAGATGCAAAACATTAGGTTTCGAACAGGCAGTCTCATTGTAAATGGGAATGGTAGTCACCGTTTAAAGCTGCCAAAGTGGGATTCTGAGCGGCATCAATTGCGTTTTGGTGAATCGTTGGTCAAGGAATACAAAGTGCCTTCTCCTAATCAGGAGGCGATCTTGATGGCTTTTGAAGAAGAAGGATGGCCGCCCCGAATCCACGATCCCATTTCTCCGATTCGCGATGTCAATCCGAAGCAGCGGTTGCGCAATACCATCAAGAGCCTCAATCGGAATCAGGTCAGCCAGCTGATTCGCTTTATGGGAGACGGGACAGGAGAAGCAATTCGCTGGGAAGCGATATCGACGCAACGAAACGGGATCCACCGACCGTAACCACTCGCTAAAAACTTCTTATCTGTCCCCAACATTGCGTGTCCACCTCACAGCTTGGGCTCGGCAAGCAGCCTCTTCAGCTGCTTGGCCTGCTACTCCTGGTCCTCCAAGGATTGTGGCTCCTCGGCTTTCATCCCGCCGTATTGGTGCCACCAGCGATGACCATGTCTGTTCGTCTACCCCCAGGCCTCGGCAACCTGGCCACCCGTCTTGCCCACAGCGATCATGCCGTCTGCCTCACGCACCTTCTTGATGATGTGTTCCGGTTTATGATTTTTGCCTTTCATCGAGAGTCTTCCTTGTCCGTCAACGGCGGTTAGACTTTCGTTATCTGCGGATCTGGTTTGGGGAAGCTGCCCATCCCAACACGGCCACAGGGACCAGAATCTGGGATGACGGCAGCCCAGACTGCCTGGAGCAACCGGGGAGGGAGATTGTCCCTTTTTATCTCTGTCCAAATGCCTCATGGCGGGTGAACCACTTCAAACCCTTGCAGGGTTTCTATTTGGGATCCATCTCACACCCCCCACCTCACAGCCGCCCGACTGCATCGTTTCACCCAGATCACCTCCATATTGCCCCTTTACTGACATAGCATGAATTAGCACGATAGCTCTATCGTGGTGAAAACGACCACTTTGCGATGCGGAACTCGATGATACGTTTTTCTCTAATTTGTTAAATGTTTTCGTTGATGTACCTGTGATTGCGCATGAAGACGCAAACGGATTGAAGGCGTCCTAATTCGTCATGCGTTGGCCATGTTCAATACTGATTGCTTAAGTTTCGGTTGGCACCCTGACATACCCGATTTTCGGGATTACCGGCCACAGTCGTCGCGGGTAAGCGAGTTACTCGGGCAGCTCAAGGCATCAGGGTCAAAACGAAAACGGCTGCCGACCAAGGTCGATTTGCGTGAGTATTTCCCGCAAATTTACGACCAGGGGAATTTAAATTCCTCCACATCTCATGCGTGCATCGGCCTGTTTGAATATTTTCAAACTCGTGCCTTCGGAACACGCCTCGCGCCGTCGCGGCTCTTTCTCTACAAAACAACTCGAAACCTGCTGGGATTGAGTGGAAACGTGCCGGTAAGCTTGCGCTCATGCCTCAAGGCCATGCGATCATGTGGTATCCCACCCGAAAGATTATGGGCTTATGACGAGGAAAAACTGGACGTGCAGCCAGATGCTTACTTATTTTCGTTTGCCGACCAATATCGTGATTTTTGTTATGTCCGTCTCGACGCGCAGGGCGCAACCGGCATCACGACTTTGAAAACTGTAAAGTCTTTCCTCGCAGCTGGATTTCCGTCAGCCTTCGGATTGCCAATAGCCAGTTCCTTGTCGCAAGACGGGCACATTCAATACCGCCCCACTTTTGACACGATCAGAGACGGTCAAGCGATGGTGGCCGTTGGATACGACGACAAGCGGCTTGATGCGGCCCGCGGCGCATTGCTGATTCGCAGCTCATGGGGCAGGAGTTGGGGCGAGGAGGGTTATGGCTGGCTACCATACGCCTATGTCGAAAAATTAATAGCGCTCGATTTTTGGACGCTGTTACGCGAGGATTGGGTCGCGACAGCCGAGTATACTCGTCCTCGAATTTCAGCTTCAGTGACAGCAAAGACTTCTTATCGGTGAATAGCTGGAGTGTGGACCTGTAGGAGAAGTTGTTTAGGTGTTTCGTTGGCGGACATACCCTCACCCTCACCAGCTTGCATGCGAACATGCACCCAACCCGCTTATCGAATTCCCGGCCTACCCGAGTTTGTTTTTCCTGAAGCGCGACGGCAGGCGACATGACGCCAGGCGACATTGTGGCGGCGAAGCTCAGTTGCGTGTTGACGCATTCGCCACACATCACCTTACCCACATCACCTTACCCACATCGCCCCCACATCGCCCGTTGTTGAACGGGCGTAGCCTTTAAAAAATGGTCAATTAGGTGTTTAGATCAATGGTAGTCACAATGGCCCTGGAAAACGACCGCACGGTATTTAACCAGGGCCATGATGTGGTTTGTTTATTTTTAGCTGTTTGGGAGCAATAACCATGAAATCTAATGCAGACACACCAACCACAATGTATGGTGCAATTCAGCTCGGCGCATTGTGGCGCCACAAAGGGAAAGCCTTGCTTGCTTTTGTTTTGACCATGGTTGTCATTGCCGCGGTAATCTTATTGCGGCCGAAATCGTATAGTTCGGAGGCCAAATTATATTTGCGGATTGGGCGCGAAACCGTTGCCCTGGATCCCACCGCTACCACAGGCACGATCGTGGGTGTAAAAATCTCTCGCGACGCCGAGATAAACTCTGTGCTGGAAATACTGCGGAGTCGGACCATTGTGGAAAAGGTTGTGGACACCTTAGGTCCAGATAAAATTCTCGCCACAGCAAATGATCCGACTTTGTTAGGTGCTTTGAGACAGCAAGTCTCTCATACCCGGCAACACATAAAAGCCATGCTACAAGCATTCGCGGGTAGCACGCCTACTAGCGATTTGCGCGAGACAGCCATTTCGTATTTGACCAGCAACCTCAGTGTGAGAGCACCCGTCTCGTCACCTGTGATTGCGATCTCGTGCCGAGCACAATCACCAGAACTCGCTCAACAGATTGTCGCAACCGTGATCGACGTGCATGCCCAGGAACACCTGCGCCTAAATCGCACTTCTGGTTCTGCTGAGTTTTTTCAAGACCAGACGAGGCTGGTGGGACGTCAACTTTCCGAAACGAAACAGCGACTACATTCTCTAAAAAATCGATTAGGTATAGCTTCACTCGATGGCCAGGTAGTATTGCTGGAAGCCCAAAAAGCCGAGATTCAGGAACAGCTTTTACGGAATGAGAGGGAGCTGGCCACGTCTGAGGCACGCTACGCCGCTCTCAAGAAGTCGCTGGGCGAGGTAGAGCCGAACATCTTCATGAGCGAGACTCGCGGTGCTGATAATCCTGCGGCGGACGGTATGCGGCAGAAATTATATGACTTGGAAGCCAAAGAGCGCGAGCTGTTGGGCAAATACGTTGAGGATCATCCTTTTGTGCGGCAAATCGCAGAGGAAGTTGCTCACATGCGCAAGGTTCACCTGAAAGAATCAGACACCCGCACGCGGTCTACCTACGAAATCAATCCCACGTGGCAAACACTCCAACAAGACTTCTGGGAAGAAAATGCACGTCTTGCCGCTTTGAAAGCCACCAATACCTCACTCAAGCAGCAGCACGCAGCCGTTCTGGCGGATTTGCGAAAGTCGAACGAGCATTCATTGGAAATAGAAGATTTGCAGCGCAAGGCGGATCTATTGAGCATAGACTATAAAACGTATTCCGAAAAATTGGAGCTGGCTCGTATCGATGCCGCGCTTCAAAAGCACCAGATCACAAACATCAACGTTCTTCAATCAGCCACCCTAACCACCAAGCCGATCGGGCCTTCGAAAAGCCTGATGGCCGGCATGGGGATCTTGATAGCCCTCATCAATGGGTGCGGCATCGCGCTGCTCGCCGACCGCTTCGACGCCTCACTCAAGTCGCCGGCGGAGGTCGAGCAAACCGTGGGCTGGCCGGTGCTTACGTCACTTCCCGAGACACCGCGACAACGCGTGCACGTTTAGGGAGACGAGGAGTAAAGTATGGCTACCTTAGCTGAGGCACCGTCTTCCTCACGGCAAGGCGTAAGGCGGCAGTCCTTTGGGCTGGTTAGTGAACAATATGTTTCACTCGTTCGACGATTAAAAATCAACGGCGGATGGTCGGCGGCGGTCCCCCGCGCACTCGGTGTAACGAGCTGCACGCGGAGGGAAGGTGTGTCGACCGTCGCCGCCAATATAGCCATCGCGGCCGCCAAAGACGCGACGGGGCCCATTTTACTGGTGGATGCTAATCTCCAGAACCCGTCGGTCGCCAGAAATTTCCGTGTCAAATCAGACGTTGGCTTCCGCCAAGTGCTTTTGGGCGACATATCGCCATCGGAATGCGTCCGTCATGCGGGTCTCGACCACCTGTCGCTCATGCTGTCGGGTCCCATCCTAGACGGCCGTCAACCAATATACAGCTCATCGTTTACTGCCAAGCTGCTGAGCAGTCTCAAGAAAGAGTTTCACCTGATCGTTTTTGACTTGCCCCCGGCCAGCGAGATTACCTCATTTCATTTCCTTACCGGTCAAGTAGACGGTGTACTGTTGGTAATCGAAGCCGAACGTATTCGGCGTTATGCCGCTCGTCAGGTAGCACAACAACTTGCACGGAGTGAGGCGAATATGCTGGGCGTCGTCTTCAACAAACAGAGGCACCAGACGACGGCATAACGTTACTTATGATTGGGCAAAACTACGGCGCGCCACCGCAAGGACTTTGGGGGTGTCTGCTGCAGTGCAAAAGATCCTGGTATTGATTCGGCGAAAGCTTACAGGGCGAGTCACGTCACCCAAAGGGACGGAGTGCGCGAGGAACCAGGATTTTTGATGCCGCAGAGCAACCGACACAAGATAGACAATCCGCAGGGAGGCCCATTTTTAGCGACCAAATCGGCCGGATACGCAACTGAGTCTGCGGGGATAGTAGCAAGATCATGCAACTAGCGGTTCAACGTGACAACGTGCGGTTGGTTCGTAAAAGCTATCAAATCGTCAAACGTCTGATGGATGTTTCGATATGCTTGTTGACTTTGCCATTTGTGTTACCTGTCCTGGCCATATGCGCGATAGCTATCTGGCTTGACAATCCAGGGCCGGTGTTTTTTTCGCAGTTGCGGACGGGCCGAGGCGGCCATCGCTTTAATATGTACAAATTTCGTACAATGCTAATTAACGCGGAAGAACTGAAAGCCAATTATGCACATTTGAATGAATTGACGTGGCCCGATTTTAAGATTACGGATGATCCACGGGTGACACGTGTTGGACGGATTTTGCGAAAGACCAGCCTGGACGAGTTGCCGCAAATTTTTAACATCATCAAAGGTGACATGAGTCTGGTTGGACCACGCCCGACGTCATTCGATGCGAGCACGTATGATCTTTGGCACACGGAACGATTAGAAGTGCTGCCCGGCTTGACGGGACTTTGGCAAATTAGCGGTCGTAGCAATATCGATTTTGACGAGCGTTTGCAGTTAGATATTGAATATATAGAACGTCGCAGTATCTTGTTGGATATCTCGATTTTGTTACGCACATTCTTTGTGATTTTCAGCCAACGTGGTGCCTATTAGGGGCTCATTGTGAGCTGGACCCTTAAAAATTCATGTTGAGCGCTGAGGCGAACTTCTTTGAGGTGCGATCACAGTCAGCGACCGGCTAGACCTGTCCGAGGTCTGATGAAGTCGCAGTGGCTCGTTGCCGTATGGGGCCCGACTTGGCCCCTCCAAAGTGTGGGCCGCGACTTGATATCGATTTTCTCGGCTGCATGCCTCGTTCCTTGGCTCGGCTGGCCCTATCCCACCACCGCCGTGCAGGATCCTGGCCACTGGTGAATTTGCTGTTGGCGAGCGAACGCCAAGTGCGCCGTCAGACCCAGGCAGTGGCAGATGTCTCACTCGATTTCGACAGCCTTTTTTCGTCCACCCCAGCTTTATCTGCAGGCCCCCATCTGCTCGACAAGCTCCGCTTCGGCGGCCTCAGTCTGCGGGCAACTCCAGGGGCCCAGCTCAAATACTCCGCCGCGTGTTCCAATAGCTGATTCTTTCAGTCCCAGATCTGGTGGCCGAGTACGCCGCATTTCGTGCCAGTGTGGCCCTTTTTTTATCACAGCCCGCCGCCACCCGATCGACCCTCGCCCGCAGTGACGGCTCGAATCTCCGACGCTTCCTCACCATTCTTTAACCTTGTCGATAGCCTGATGCTGAATTTTTTATGCACCTTATCAGGCTATCTATATTGGGTTCCATACTCGCCATCTCACACTACAAAACGTTTTGATGAACTAGGGAGTTAGCAGGCGATGCACCGGTTGCATTTTTGGACTACGGCATTCTTTGGTTGGCTGTTCATTTTATACAACATCGAACGCATTCATGAGCCGATCAATCTTGCCTCATTTATTTACGTTCTTTCAGCTCTTGCCGCTTTGGTTTTCCTCTTATTTCCATGGTTTCAAAAAGCGCCTTTGCAGTGGTCGCTATTGGCGATTGTCCCCTCGGTCCTTCCATTAAAGTGGTGCTTTGGATACTCCG